>NZ_JBEOOX010000013.1:0-75312 GCF_040309565.1 Psychrobacter sp. 16-MNA-CIBAN-0192 | reverse complement strand
TCTGGTGCTGAGTCAATAGACGCGTAGTCTTTGGCTTCGCCGCCAGAGGTGATTGCAGCTACAGTTGCGATAGCAGCGGTAAGGGTGGTTTTACCATGGTCAACGTGTCCGATGGTACCGACGTTAACGTGTGGTTTTAAGCGTTCAAACTTGGCCTTTGCCATGAGTATGTCCTTTTTATGTGGAGATAGCACCTAATAATAATTAGGCTAATGCTATCTACATTTAGATAGTTGTGAAAAAATTGCACATGCAGTGTGCAGATATTATAAGAAAATAACTAACAATAACAAGTCTTTTAACAACTTATTGCTGTCTTTTTCAACTGACAATATAGAGATATACCCTATATTGTCATAATTAAGCAGCTATTCTTTACTCGTCTTCATCTTTATTGTTGAATTTAGAGATGATAGCTTCTGCAACTGATTTTGGAATCTCAGCGTATTTTTGGAATTCCATTGAATAGGTTGCACGGCCCTGTGACATTGAGCGCATTTGTGTGGCATAACCAAACATTTCCGCTAATGGTACTTCAGCACGAATCTGCTTAGTGCCACCAGGTAAGTCTTCCATACCTTGAACCAAACCACGACGACGGTTTAAATCGCCCATGATATCGCCCATGTAGTCTTCAGGGGTTTCAACTTCTACTTTCATTACTGGTTCAAGTAGCGTTGGGTTAGCAGCCATGAATCCTTTACGGAAAGCGATAGAACCCGCCATTTTAAATGATAACTCATCCGAGTCAACATCATGGTAAGAACCATCATACAAGGTCGCTTTAACACCAACGATTGGGTAACCAGCAAGTACGCCGTTTTTCATGCGCTCTTGAATACCTTTATCAACTGCGCCATGGAATTCTTTTGGTACCGTACCACCAACAACTTCTTCAGCGAATTCATAAAGCACTTCGCCCGCTGGATCCATAGGCTCAAGACGTAACCAAACGTGACCGAATTTACCACGACCACCAGTCTGACGTACAAACTTGCCTTCTTGTTCAACTGTGTTACGAATCGTTTCACGATAAGCAACCTGCGGTGCACCAATGTTGGCTTCAACGTTGAATTCACGCTTCATACGATCAACAAGAATCTCAAGATGTAGCTCACCCATACCACTAATAATAGTCTGACCAGATTCTTCGTCAGTGTGTACACGGAACGATGGATCTTCTTTTGCCAAACGACCTAAAGCAGTTGACATTCTTTCTTGGTCAGCTTTGGTCTTAGGTTCAACCGCTAGGCTAATAACTGGATCTGGAAATTCCATACGCTCAAGGGTGATAACATTTTGCTCGTCACATAACGTATCACCAGTGGTCACATCTTTCATGCCGACTAAGGCTGCGATGTCACCTGAACGAATCTCTTGAAGTTCTTGTTGAGCATCTGCCATCATCTGTACGATACGGCCAACGCGCTCACGCTTCATTTTAACTGGGTTATAAACGCTGCTACCTTGCTTTAGAACACCTGAATAGACGCGAACGAAGGTTAAGTTACCTACGAACTTGTCATTCATGATTTTGAATGCTAGAGCAGCAAACGGTGCGTCATCTGATGCTTCACGGAAGCCTTCAGTCTCGTCTTTGTCGTCAAGAATACCTTTAATAGCAGGTACATCCATCGGCGCTGGAAGATACTGAATAACGGCATCCAACATCTTTTGTACACCTTTGTTTTTAAAGGCAGTACCACAAAGCAATGGAATAATTTCGTTATTAATAGTCAATTCACGAATGGCATTATTGATCTGGTCTACGGTTAATTCACCATTTTCAAGATACTCATTCATCAATTCTTCATTTGCTTCTGCTGCATTTTCTACTAGGTATTCGCGATATTCTTCAGCTTTTTCTTGCAACTCAGCTGGGATTTCGCGTTCTTCATATTCCATACCTTGAGACGCTTCGTCCCAATAAATAGCTTTCATGGTAACAAGGTCAACAACGCCTTCGAAGTTGTCTTCTTTACCAATTGGAATCACTAAAGGTACTGGCTTACCACCTAAACGAGTTTTGATCTGTTCTACTACACGGTAGAAATCAGCGCCAACGCGATCCATTTTGTTGATGAATGCAAGGCGTGGTACTTTATATTTGTTTGCCTGACGCCATACGGTTTCAGACTGTGGCTGTACGCCGCCTACTGCACAGTAAACCATGCACGCGCCATCAAGAACACGCATAGAACGTTCAACTTCGATCGTGAAGTCAACGTGACCTGGGGTGTCAATGATGTTAATACGATGTTCAGGGAACTGCTTAGCCATACCTGACCAAAAACAAGTCGTCGCCGCTGAAGTAATGGTAATACCGCGCTCTTGTTCTTGCTCCATCCAGTCCATGGTAGCCGCACCGTCATGCGTTTCACCAAGTTTGTGACTGACACCGGTATAGAACAAAACACGTTCAGTAGTGGTCGTCTTACCAGCATCAATGTGCGCTGAGATACCAATATTGCGATAGCGCTTTAGGGGAGTTGTACGAGCCATAGTGTTTTCCTAAGGGAAGTCATGTATGTATAAATGTATGGTGTGTCTCCACCTTAACCTTACATTCTTTATAAAAGCTTGCGCTTTTGTTGTCACCCTATTAATAAACCCAATACGGTCTAAAAATAGAAGCTGTCAAGAACATAGTAGCAATAAATCTGGGACACTTTTTTCAGAACAATTTTATGATAGATATCCGCCAACGTCGCTATTTTAAGACGTAATGTACAAGTCTTAGTACAACTGTATAAGTGGTGACGGTTATCAGTAGAAAAAATAATAGTGATACACATTAACGATTTGCGCTGATAAACCGGTATCGCAACTTATTGCGTCCGATTTATCAGCACATAATGCTTTAAGCGTTCTTAGAAGCGGTAATGAGAGAATGCTTTATTCGCATCTGCCATACGGTGAACTTCGTCACGCTTCTTCATAGCATTGCCTTTACCTTCTGAGGCATCAGACAATTCGCCAGCAAGACGTAGAGCCATAGATTTTTCAGAACGCTTAGCAGCAGCTTCAGCCAACCAACGCATAGCCAATGCGGTACGACGGGAGGGGCGTACTTCCATTGGTACTTGGTAGGTTGCACCACCAACGCGGCGAGCTTTTACTTCAACCATTGGGCGAACGTTTTCTAGTACGTCTTCAAAGAACGCTACTGGATCTTCGATGTTACGTTTTTGAGCAACTGTCTCAAGTGCACCATAAACGATACGCTCAGCAGTAGATTTTTTACCATGGCTCATCACGTGATTGATGAATTTAGCGATGGTTTGGCTACCAAATTTAGGATCCGGTAGGATCTCACGGGTAGCAACGACGCGACGTCTTGGCATAATAATAATCCTTTTCTTCAGGAGTGTCTGACATTCACAATCTCACACCAGCCAATATGGATATATAAATATCGAGATATTGTGGGCGTAGGAGCAAGTTGTCAGTCAGCCTTACTGCATGGTGGTATGTTATATCAGCACACTTATCAATAAGAGCGTCAGACATTCACATCAAACCCATGCACAGTTAATGGGGCGTACGAATAAACACTAAATCAATATTATTGCTAATATTATGCTTTAGGTTTCTTCGCACCATATTTAGAACGACCTTGCTTACGGTCTTTTACGCCTGCACAGTCAAGTGCGCCACGAACGGTGTGATAACGTACACCTGGTAGATCTTTTACACGACCACCACGGATTAGAACAACACTGTGCTCTTGTAGGTTATGACCTTCGCCGCCGATGTAGCTTGATACTTCATAGCCTGAAGTCAAACGTACACGACATACTTTACGCATGGCTGAGTTAGGTTTTTTAGGGGTAGTAGTATATACACGAGTACATACACCGCGACGTTGTGGGCACGCTTGCAACGCAGGAACTTTTGACTTTTCCTTGATGGTTTTGCGACCCTTACGAATCAATTGGTTAGTTGTTGCCATAAGGCATCCTTCTCCCGTTTGGTATAAAACAAAAAAATGGGTCAATCCACCAAAAATGTGACGTTATCCGCCAGTTTTTGAGGAACCCATTTTTAGGACAATGTATTATAAAGATATGTTGCTGCTATTTCAACTACTTATAACGTTACCTACTTTACAAATATTCTCAAATGTGCTTTGAGATAGTAGATAGTTCGATATTAAATGGTGTTGTTTACTCGTTTTTCAAGATGATATTATATATTAATCCAGACTCTCATAAAAAATAATAATAAATGAGGCTGATAACCACACAGCCCCTTTATCGCCCTAGCCTATTTCTTCACTTCAGTTTCTTGTTCAGAATCTACTTTATCACTTGTTTTTTTAGCATCAGCATCTTTAGCTTTAGAATCAGTAGCGCCAGTGTTTGCTTTGTCTTTAGAATCAGCATTCTCAACGTCATCAGACTTTACGGCGTCATCAGAAGACTTTTTAGTCTCTGATACTTGATCGTCTTTCTTTGCTGTTTGCTTTTTGGCAGCAGAATCCTTAGCGTTACTGCTATCGGTTGTATCTTGCTCGCTCTGGTCTGTACTATTGTCTTCAGTTTTCTCTACAACTTTTTGTACAGCTACTTCGCTTCCCGTATCATCAGTAATGGCACGGTTTGCCATTTTTGGCTGAGGGGCAAACGTTGCTTGAGCGACGCCAATCACTTCATCAATCAGTTGGCTATTATAACGCATACCAACGATAACAGCTGATACCGGTAATAAGCGACGTATCCATGACAAGTTAATTTGGTCAAGATCAATGCCGACTTGACTGGCGATGTTATCAACTTGTTCTGCATAATAATTAACATTAGTATTTTTAAGACCTAAGTTCTTAAGCTCATTATGCAAACCACGGCTTTGGGCACTGTCTAACAAACCTTTACCAACACCGATACCGGCAAGCAAAGCTTGTTTTTCTTGCATTTTGCTCAAATCAGCATTGGCAAGTAGCTCATATGCCATTTTAACCCCGTCTTTACCAGTTAAGGGCTGATCGTATACGGCAGCTAATTGATAAACCGTGCGTAAAGATACCAATAATAGCCATAGCGTATCAGCAAGCATACCTGGTAATCCAGCAAGCCCTGTAATACCGCCCAAGGTTGCTAGGGCGCGGTTTTGATTGGCAATGTCGGTAGCAAGGGCATAACGCTGCTCGTCATCTAAGGTGCTGATATCCGCAAAACGATGCTCAGCCGGTAAGTCTAATTGACTCCAACTGCCTGCAAGCTGCGCGACTTTTACAAATGCACCATCTAGTACTGACTGAAACATGCTATTAGGTACGATTTTCTTAGCGTATTTACCATAGGTGGAAAACCGTGTGCCCAGTAATTGCTGAGTGGCTTTAACGGTTTGTTCACGGAATAAGTCCTGCTGATAGTCATCATCGCCCAAATCAACTGCTTGATACTGGCGTGGTTGACCGGTCTTGGCATTGGCAGTGTCAATCAGCGCGCCTACACGCTCTAGATTATTGCGAGTCAGATGCCCAATGGTGCTGATGCTTTTGGTAAGAAGGTGTCGCTTTGCCATTATTCTTTCCTTAAATGAATGAAGATATGAAATGATTTAGTAATAATCTACAGAACCTGTCATTCTTAAACTTTATTATTGAGATGAAGTTGTTTATTAGTAAAACTATAATAAGCATACGCTAATAAATGGGCAACCAAGATATGCGCTGTAGGCTTTTAGAATAGAGCTTTCACGAGTGTAGCTAACTAGGATTGCTAATGTCAGTGGCGACAATGTTATTGGTCACACAATTTTTGTATCCAAAAGTATCTTTTAATACGGTTAGGCACAGTTTTTAAAATTAAGCTTTAAAGTATATCTCCGCAGACTTTTTACTTAAAATTATTACTATTTATAGCTATTTGCAAAAGTAACTGCTTTTTAATAATAAGGTGTCATTATTGTATAATAAGTCATAAATTTAATATGATCGCAAAGATTTTATGTGACTGATACGTTATCATATACAGAATTAAGCTAAATTTGAGAGTATGCTCGAATGTATTTGGACGAGTATTTGAATTCCTGTGCGTAGCATGCTGTTCTCAATAGGAATTCTAAAAAGCCATTTATAGGTTGGTTTGCAATTAGCAGCCATCATTATGACTAATTAGTAGTCAGTCACTATTAATTAGTCATTATTGAACAGTCATTATAAGGAATCACATATGTGTCGAGTTGTCATCACTGGGGCAGGAATAGTCTCTTGTATCGGACATGATTTAGCCACGGTTACCACTGCGCTCAAAGAAGGGCAGTCTGGAATTACCTTTAACGAGTCTTATGCTGAGCATGGTTTTAAATCGCAAGTCAGCGGCAGTATTGATAACGCAGCGCTCGATACTTCTGGTATTGATCGTAAACTTAAACGGTTCTTTAGTGATGCCAGTCTTTATGCGTATGTTAGCGCTTTAGCAGCAATCGAGCAGGCAGGATTGTCGCTTGATGTGATTAACCATAACCCGCGCGTTGGTGTGGTAGCAGGTTCAGGTGGCGCATCAACCGAAGGCGTGGTCGCAGGGGTAGATGCGATGCGCGAAAAAGGTCTACGCGGTGTGGGCGCAATGGCAGTACCAAAAACCATGAGTAGCTCAGTGTCAGCAGCATTGGCAACAGGGCTAAAAATCCATGGTCCCTCCTACTCTATTTCTTCAGCTTGCGCCACATCAACTCATTGTATTGGTCATGCTGCTGAATTAATCCAGTTGGGCAAAGCCGATGTGATATTAGCCGGTGGTAGTGAAGCTGAACATTGGACGCAGTCTTGTATGTTCGACGCCATGGGTGCGATGAGCACTCAGTATAATGACACGCCTAAGCAGTCATCACGCGCTTATGATAAAGATCGTGACGGCTTTGTGATTGCTGGTGGCGGTGCCATGGTGGTTCTTGAAAGCTTAGAACATGCCCAAGCGCGCGGCGCTACTATTCTCGCAGAGCTTGTCGGCTATGGTGCCAGCTCTGATGGTGCAGAAATGGTTGCCCCAAGCGGTGAAGGCGCGGTTCGTTGTATGCAACAAGCGCTAGATCAAGCTGGTTTAGATACAGTTGATTACATTAATAGTCACGGCACCAGCACGCCATTGGGTGATATCACTGAACTAAAAGCTATTGCAAAATTGTTTGGCGATGATGTCAGTAAAGTGCCTGCGATTAGCTCAACCAAATCAATGACTGGTCATAGCTTAGGTGCTGTTGGCGCGCAAGAGCTGATTTATTGCTTGCTAATGTTACAAGAAGGCTTTATTGCCCCAAGTATTAATATTGAAGAGTTAGATGCTGCTGCAGAAGGTTTTGATATTGTCACTGAAAAGCGTGATGTCAATCTTGATACCTTGATGAGCAATAGCTTTGGCTTTGGCGGGACTAATGCCACATTAATTATTAAAAAGTTTGTTGCTTAACGCATGACAGACTTGACTCAAAAAAATCCTTCTCTATCCACGCCATCTGCCATTCGCAGATGGCGTTTTGGTCAACTGTCAGCAGCAGAATTATTACCCCACTTGCAACGGCATTTATTAACCAGTAATCAACAGGCAAACTGGCAGCTGGCATGGCTAAATAATGATGGGCGTGCAGTTATTGGCTTATTACCAAAAATCAGCTGGGCAGCTTATCCGAGTATAACTGAATCTGCTGGCTTTAATGACAATCAGTATTATCAAGTCATAAAAACGTGCCGCGATACGCACATATCTAGCAGTTATGATATGAGTTATGCTGATTGGCAAGCGGAACTGATTGCTTATAGTGAGCAGCACCATGCTATAGATAACAATGGCATACAACAAACTCAAAATGCTACACCAAGCTATCAGCATGGTTTGATCGGCTTTATTGGTTATGATATTGGCAGTCAAGCGCTCAGCCTACATGCTGACATTGACTGTGCTGCCCAACCTACCGCACTACTTGGACATTATGATATTTATCTTACAGCAATGAGCAATGAGCAATGCTGGGAATTGCATGTTGTATCGGATACAGATACCAGCATTGAGCTAAACAGTCTTCAAAGTTTAGCTATTAAAGCTGTAGTTGAATGTTTAAATACATTAGACAATGAGTTATCAGGTACGAATAACTTTCAAGAACTTGGAAATTCTTTAGCACCTCTTGTATTAACACCCAAATGGCAAAAAAGCGATTACCAGCGTGCATTTGCTAAAACGCAGTGCTACTTGGTGCAAGGAGATTGTTACCAGATTAATTTAACCCAAGCATGGCAAGGTAGCTTGAACAGCTTTAAACATAACGGTAATGCAGTAACCAACTTGATTGATTATGTGCCTGCCTTACATCGCAATACTCAAGCGCCATTTGCAGGATATATTGGTTTGACGCAAGTAGAAAATACACACGTAAAGCAATATTCAAATTCCCATATAAACCCTACTCATGCAAACACTGTAAATTTTGAATTATTAAGCTGCTCACCTGAACTGTTTTTCACATTTATTAAAGACAAGCAAACCGGCACACATCATATCCGCACCAAGCCTATCAAAGGCACTAGACCACGCAGTATCAATGCAGAGCAAGACTTATTGCTAAAACAACAACTAATAGACAGTGCTAAAGACCGTGCCGAAAACGTCATGATTGTTGATTTATTGCGTAATGACTTAGGCAAATATGCCAAAACTGGCAGCGTCAAAGTACCACAATTATTCACGATTGAGAGTTTTAGCAACGTTCATCATATGGTCAGTACCATCACCGCTGAGCTCAAACCAAATACCCATCCGTTAGCAGTGTTATTTGGTAGTCTGCCAGCAGGTTCTATAACCGGTACACCGAAAAAACGAGCGGTTGAGATTATCTCGGAATTAGAAAGCACACCGAGAGGCGCATATTGCGGCACCATGGGCTATATTAATTTTGATGGTAGCGGTCAATGGAATGTGTTAATCCGCACCTTGCAAGCCAACAGATTCACGAGTGGCGAAATGCAAGTCAGCTTATGGGCAGGTGGTGGTATTACTATTGCATCAGACTGCAATGAGGAATATCAAGAATGTCTTGATAAGGTCGGTAATTTGCTAAATGTCCTTGCGCAGTCAAATGACTAACGGCGCAAGGGTAAGTTATAAAATTTTTATCTATTAACTTAAAGCGCTTTTAAAGCCTCTATCAATCTTTTGTTTTCGTCGCTTGTACCCACAGTAATGCGTAAATATTCTTGGATACGCGGTTGGTTGAAGTGGCGAACGATAATCCCTTGTTCACGTAGAGCACTGGCAACGGTGCTAGCATTGCCATCCTTTGGACGTGCAAAAATGAAATTGGTATGCGATGGCAACACTTGGTATCCAAGAACGGCTAACTCATGCGTTAATATCTGGCGTAAATCTATCACTTGCTGGCAAATATGCTCAAAATACGGCTTATCCAATACACTTGCTGTTGCCCCTACTTGAGCCAATTTATCTAACGGATAGCTGTTAAAGCTATTTTTCATCCGCGTTAATGCTTCAATTAACGAGGCATTAGCAAACGCTATGCCAACGCGCAGCCCTGCTAATGAGCGCGATTTTGAGAAGGTTTGCGTCACCAATATATTATCAAATTCATTGATTAAACTGACCGCTGACACTTCTTTTTCTGTACTGGTTTTATCAGACTGGGCAAAATCTATATACGCTTCATCAATCACAACGACTGCATTAGGATGCGCCTGTGCTAACTTACGGATATCAGCAAGAGACAACAGCAATCCTGTGGGGGCATTTGGATTGGCAATAATAATCCCGCCACATGGCTGACTATAAGCATTAGCATTCACGCTAAAATCTTCTTCAAGCGGAATTTGTACCAAATTTACGCCAAACGTCTGCGCGTATACTGGATAAAAGCTATAGCTGATATCCGGTGCTAATAGCGGCAGCGGCTTCATAAAGAAACTGGCGAATACTAACGCCAGCACCTCATCTGAGCCATTACCAACGAACACCTGGTTGCGCTCTAAATGATGCAAATCTGCCAACGCTTGCCGTAAATCATCAGACTCAGGCGCAGGATAAAGGCGCAACTCATCCGCTTGATGGGCTAACGCCGCATGAATCGCCTCGCTTACTTTTGGCGACGGTGGGAATGGATTTTCATTGGTGTTCAACTTACATAAATTATCGTGCTGCGGCTGCTCACCCGGCACATACGGTGACAGGTTACAGGCTTTGGCTGACCACAATCGGGTATCTATACTCTGCTCGCTCATACTTTATCCTACTTATATTATTCTGCTCAGCTTAATTGACTAAGTCATATGAATGATTAACGACATAAGAAAAATTTGCAGCACTTAACCGTTATCATTGATAACGATAGCGTGCTGAGCGCGCGTGCGCATCTAAATCTTCATTTTGCGCTAAGATATCTGCGGTTCTTGCCAGAGGCTGACAGCCACTTTTGCTGCAATAAATAAGCGAGGTTTTCTTTTGAAAGTCATACACGCCAAGTGGCGATGAGAATCGTGCGGTACCTGATGTTGGCAAAACGTGATTGGGTCCAGCACAATAATCGCCAATGGCTTCAGGCGTATGACGACCCATAAAAATAGCTCCAGCGTGGCGAATGTCAGCAAGCAGCGCATCAGGGTCATCAACTGATAATTCTAAATGTTCAGGGGCAACGCGATTGATCACACTCATGCCCTCAGCACGGTCTTTCACCAAAATCAATGCGCCACGATTTTGCAATGAATCACGGGCAATATCTGCTTTTGGCAATTCGGCTAATGCTTTTTCAATCTCTGCGGCAACTTCCGCTAATTGCGCACTACTCGTCGTCACAAAAATAGCTTGCGCAATCCGGTCGTGCTCAGCTTGGGACAATAAATCCATTGCCAGCCAATCAGCACGATCATCGAACTGCCCTTCCGCATAAACCAGCACCTCAGATGGTCCGGCAATCATATCAATGCCTACTTGCCCGAACACAGCGCGTTTAGCGGCAGCAACATATTTATTGCCGGGACCCGTGATCTTATCTACTTGCGGAATACTATCTGTGCCATACGCCAATGCCGCTACTGCTTGCGCGCCACCAATCGTAAAAACGCGATCCACTTTTGCCAAATGCGCGGCTGCTAATACTAAAGGATTAAGCACACCTTTTGGCGCAGGCACGGCCATAATCACTTCAGACACGCCAGCCACTTTAGCAGGAATCGCATTCATGAGTACTGATGAGGGATAAGATGCCAATCCGCCCGGTACATAAATACCAACTCTATCAAGCGGCGTGACCTTTTGCCCTAAGCGATTGCCCAGCTCATCTTCATATTGCCAAGTTTCTTGTACTTGGCGCTCATGGAAGGTCTGCACACGCGTGGCAGCCGTGGTTAATGCCTCTCTTACCTCATCATCAAGATTAGCAAAGGCGTCAGCAAGTGCTTCTTGAGTCAGCTCTAACTCACCCATTGAGGTGGCGGGATGCTGATCAAATTGCTGTGTCAATGCCAATACCACGCTGTCTCCACCATGGCGCACTTGTGCAATGATATCATCGACCGTGGTTAATAACTGGGCATCATTAACCGTTTCAAAGGCTAATAAATCGCTTAATTGCTGTTCAAAATCGGCATCTTGACTACTTAACTGGCGCATGACTTCATCCTATGAGTGAGCGAGAGATACGGCTCCAAAAACAAATGATTAATAAATAATGAATAGACCACTACTTCAATAAAGCGTCCTGCTTTATCTAAATAAGTAATGATAGTAATGAGGTTAATACTTAATGATAACAACTATTAATAATAATGGTTAAAAATGATATCGCAAAAATAGACCGTTTTCTGAAAAAAATAATCCGCAGAAATAAATTAGCAGACACAATAAAACCAGTTTAGCATGCTCTATTTCTATTGCCGCTCTAAACTGGTTTTATATTATATAACATACTTTTTATATCACGGATAGCAATATCAATCAGCTATTAAGCAGTAGCGGCAATGCTGTTCTTAAAACTGTCTAAAATAGGCTCAAGCAACGCAAACTTACGCTTATAACTGACCTGATTGACAATCAAACGCGACGACACATCACAGATATGCTCAAGCGGCTCTAGACCATTGGCAATCAGCGTATTACCTGTATCAACCACGTCGACAATAAGATCGCCTAAGCCAACTAAAGGCGCAAGCTCCATCGAACCATACAGCTTAATAACATCAACCTGCTGACCTTGACTGGCAAAATAAGCACGCGCTACATTGACGTATTTGGTTGCAATACGCAGACGACGATTGGGTAAAGGTGCGCCCTTAACGCCAGCGGTCATTAGCTTACATCGAGCAATTTGCAAATCCAATAATTCATAAACATGATTGGCACCATGCTCAAGTAACACATCTTTACCCGCGACACCAAAATCTGCCGCACCGTGCTCGACATAGGTAGGTACATCGCTGGCACGCAAAATCAAAACCCGAACATTTGGGTTTGACGTTGGGAAGATAAGCTTTCGCGACGCTTCAGGGTCCTCTAACAACTCAATCCCTGCGGCACGTAATAATGGCATGGTCTCTTCTAAAATACGCCCTTTAGACAAAGCTAACGTTAAGCCAGTAAACGCATCATTTACTTCATTTAATAATGTGTCGGCTGGCAAGGCTTCGGGCTGCGCAGTCTTATTGTTTTCAGTCATAGGGGCATCTTGTCCGGTTGCGATTCTGTGATATCTATTGCTTTTGCTTTTTATTGATTTATTAAGCTATTTATTGGTAGTTATTAACAATACGTCATCGTGTTACGGATGACTGCTAATAACTAGTCATTGGTATTAATACGTTGGATATTAACACCAAGCGCGCGCAGTTTGTCTTCAACATGTTCATAACCACGGTCAATATGATAAATGCGATCAATCAAGCTCTCGCCTTCTGCGGCTGCCGCTGCCATTACTAATGACATTGAAGCGCGCAAATCTGTTGCCATCACGGGCGCAGCCGTAAAGCATTCAACGCCTTTTACCACAGCAGTATGACCATCAACTTGGATAGAAGCACCCAAACGATTCAGCTCTGGCACGTGCATATAGCGATTTTCAAAAATATTTTCAATAATAGTGCTGGTACCATCGGCAAGACAACAAACCGCCATTAGCTGTGCCTGCATATCAGTCGGAAAGCCAGGATGCGCCTGAGTACGAATGTCGACCGGTAACGGACGACCACTCATTTGCGCGCGAATCCAATCGTCACCCGTAGTGATGATAGCGCCCATCGCTTCGAATTTCTCAAGTACCGGAGACAATAGTAAAGCGTTGGTGTTCTTGGTCAATACATCACCGCGGGTCATTAATGCGCCTGCTAAATACGAGCCCGTTTCAATACGGTCAGGTACGACAGAATACTCACAACCATGCAAACGCTCAACGCCTTCGATGGTCATGGTTGCGGTACCAATACCGCTGATTTTTGCGCCCATAGCGACCAACATATTTGCCAAGTCAACCACTTCTGGCTCAAGCGCACAGTTACCTAATACCGTAGTACCTTTGGCAAGCGCAGCTGCCATAATGACATTTTCAGTACCGCCAACAGTAATCATGTCAAAAGAGAAATGACAGCCAAGCAGTTTGCCACCTTTTGGCGCTTGGGCTTTAACATAACCATTTTCAACAACAATGGTCGCGCCCATCGCTTCAAACGCTTTTAGATGTTGGTCGACAGGACGTGAGCCAATGGCACAACCGCCCGGTAATGACACTTCTGCTTCACCAAAACGTGCCAGCAAGGGACCAAGCACTAAGATAGAGGCACGCATGGTTCTGACCAAATCATACGGCGCATAAAAATTGTCAATGTTTTTGGTATCGCAGGTGACGGTATCGTCTTGTTTTTGAATCGCAATGCCCATGCCACTGATCAATTCAATCAAGGTGCGCACATCTTGCAGTGACGGTACATTATGCAAAGTCATCGGCGTCTCTGCCAATATCATCGCCGCCAATAACGGCAACGCGGCATTTTTAGCGCCTGAAATAGTAACTTCCCCTGCAATACGACTGCTACCAGTGATTAAAAATTGATCCATAAAAGTGACAACCTAACGATAAGTGTGAAAAATAATAAGTATAAAAAATGAAGGTGAAACTGGCTAAACGTAATTCTTAAGCAACTATCAAGCAACCGCATAAAACGGTTTAGCCTTAACAGCCTTTAACTTAAGACTTACTTAGCCTTTTGATTGAACATCCCATTCAGCTGGGGTTAATGCTTGAATATTAAGCGCATGAATATCACCGCTGGCAATTTTATCATTAACAAGCGCGTAAATAGCCTGTTGGCGTTGAACAGAACGTTTGCCCTCAAAGCTTGCATCAACCACGCGCACATCAAATTTATTGCCTTGATTGGCAGCTTGAATAAAAGCCTCTGGAAAATGCGGCTGTAAAAATGCAATTAAATCGTCAGCGTTCATGCTCATAGGAATACCTGTTTTATTAGTAAAAGTGCGCTTTACCATAGAATGGGGTTAAATAGGACGCCATTATAACAAGAGTTGGCAGCTGTAGCAGTACTGTCACACGGTTATTTATTACTCGATTGCGTATAAGATTTATTAACGGCGTGTATCGACTACTCTTATACTTGTTCCATTGCCATCATTGTTCTGTGACTGTTATTGTTTGGTCGCCAAATACTGTAGCACTTGCGCCCGTACATCATTGACCCAGCGCAGTGGCGACGCCATCGCACCAATACTGGTGGCATGACTAGCACCTTTAATCACACCCGTCTCTACAGTAGCGCCATGATTTTTTAACGCTTGGGTCATATTAAGCGTATTTTGCGCATAAACGACTTTATCATTTTCAGCGGTTAATAACAGATAAGGTGGCTGTTTCCCTTTAATCTGTCTATCCGGCATCACCTTATCAGGGGTTGCCGTCGCAGGAAAGGCGCTGGCACTGCTAAATTTGCGAAAGTCATAGCTATAAGGACCGGCAATACCAACCACTGCGCGAATATCACTGGGTTTCATACCATAAGGCGCTAAAAAATCTTCATTAGCAATGGCAGCAACGGCATTAAACGCACCTGCCGAGTGACCCACAACCGCTAAGCGCTGCGGATTGGCATGAAATCTTGACGCATTACGATAACTCCACGCAATCGCACGTGCCGTGTCCTTAACATAATCAGGATAAAGGTGCTCGGGCGCTTTGCGGTAATTAATCACAGCAGTGACATAGCCTGCTTGAGCAAAACTTTTACCCACAAACGCATATTCTTCTTTATTGCCACTTTCCCACGAGCCGCCATGCACAAATACCACCATGGGATAGCTGGCAGCAATAGGCTGTTGGCTATGCATGGCTTGCGCTAACGGCTTAGGATAATAGATATCCAAATCCTGCAATGGCGCGTCACCATATAGGATATCTTTACTGACGCCAACACCGCCGGTCACACTCACGCTATTTAACACGCCCAAAACCGAAAATGCCTGTGCTTGCTGGGTTGCCAAAAAGAGAGTGCCCACGATGAGTAACCCAGTCCAGCTATAACGAATAAATGAACGCGATAATGAAGGTGATGTTGCGCTGCCATTATTAAAAGTAGCGTTACTATATTTATTTATAGTTTGACTCATACCATGACTGGTCATCTTAAGCATCCTTATTCGCTATGCACGATAACTTGCGGATTTATCCGTTTCCGTTCCGTTATGACGCTGGTGGGCTGGTTTCCGACATAATATCTGCTTCATCAATGGGGGCGCCGTACTCATTCATTAAGGTGGTTAACAGTACCAACTCGGTAATTCCGACGGTATTATTTGCCATATCAATAAGCAAGCTTTGCTGCGAGGGGGTCATTCGTCCCATTACATAGACCACGCCATCATTGGTTACGATTTTAATTTGTGACGCTTTAATTCCGTTATTGGCGGTAACCCTTGCTAGTAACTTGGTTGTGATATAGCCATCGTGAACAGTTGAGCTGTAGCCTTTTGAAACACTAACCTTTAACTCATTATAGACGCGGCGCACATCGGGCATAGAGCCGAGCACTTTTTCACTTTGCGTCTTAATGTCTTCGGATGGCACTTCACCTAATAATAGCACTTCGCTATAAAAACTATTGATACTAATGCGGCTGTCTTGTTGTAGATTTTCTTGCAGCCCATAGATGTTCACTTTTGCAGTATGCTCAATGCTTCTATCAAGGAGGCGCTGAGGGATAGTGCGCTCAGTGACAGGCACGCCATAAGTGCCCTCGGTACTATTGGTCAAATAATTGGTGGCACAACCGGTACTTATGAGGCAAGCGGTGATAAGAACGCCTATCATAGCGCGGCGCGGGGTGATAGAAGATGTGAGCGAATGCATCCTTGTCATTATTTACCTCATAAGACAGTGTTAAATAGATCGGGATAGTACAGGACAGTTATTGCGATTACTTTACTCAAATTTTATGGTGGGCGGTTAGGTATTTGGTAACGGCATATTGTTGGAGTAATGCAGCTGGTTATTAAATCTGCTATTTGTCATTAAATCTACTATTTTAACGCTACCATGCCGAAGTGATAAACGCACCTTTTATCCATTCAGGTTGGTACTTTTCTGTTTGATAATATGTTTTTGCGTTATCAGTGCGTTGGGTATTATAAGCAATCACATCAAAACGGCACTCATAGTCGGCATAGTGCGGATGCTGCTGTAAAAAACATTGCGCGGTTTTAATAATTTTACGTTGTTTGGCAGGTGTGACCGTTAAAGCAGCATCGCCAAACCCTGAGCGCACCCGTTGGCGTACTTCAATAAAAACGAGGGTCGACCATGATTTGCCCTGCTCTAACATGACCAAATCGAGCTCGCCAATGTTTGGCTGCTGCCAGTTACGAGCGATAAGCGTCAGCCTGTGTTGCTGCAGAAACTGACAGGCATGCTGCTCGAATTGACCACCTTGTCGCTGTTTTGGCGCATTTAACGCCATTCTTGCTGCCATTGGATAATGACTCTTATGCTGATACGAAATGATTTTATTTATTCATTAATTTTATTTACTAAAGGATATGAATAAAGAATGATAACTACTTGCTTGTGTATCTTAAATCTAATTGCACATACAGTGGTATTAAGAGTTTGTTATGACCGTTCATTCGTATTTATTCCCACTCATTCCCTAGTTATTGCCAATAAAAATGATAGCTGACCCAACCAGCATTTCAGATTTATCATAGCACATCATGCTAAACTAATACCCTTTGCGCGTTTACGTTTTCCATGCTGGCTCAGTACGCACATCGCTTAATGTAGCCGTTTGGCTCGTATTCTTTCTATTTATTCTTATTACTGTGCTAAAGAGGTTTTCATGTCTACCCCCACCACGATGCCGGCTTGTCTATATATCGTTGCTACCCCTATTGGTAATATGCAAGATATGACGCCGCGCGCGATTGATATCCTAAAGCAAGTCGCGATCATCGCTTGTGAAGACACACGCACCTCGGGCAAATTACTGTCTTATTTTGGCATTGATACCAAAGCTGCTAAAGATAATACTACCGATAAAAACGCTGATAATTCCTCTAATAATAATAACAACATTGCCAATAAAAACACTGATAGTGATTCGTCTGATAGCGCAGATAATAAAAAAGGTCACAATAAGCTGTGGGCATATCATGAGCACAATAGTGCCATTCAAACCCCCAAAATTATTGAGATGATTCAACAAGGCTATTCCGTGGCACTCATTAGTGATGCCGGAACGCCATTAGTTAGTGACCCGGGCTATCAATTGGTACAAGCCGCGCATGCCGCTGGCGTCACTGTATCACCGATTGCTGGCGTGTCTGCTGCGATTGCCGCATTGTCAGTAGCTGGCTTGCCCTCTGACCGCTTTAGCTTTATTGGCTTTTTACCGGCAAAAAGCCATGGTCGCCAAAAGCAACTGACGGCATTGCAGGCACGTACCGAAACGCTGATATTTTATGAAGCGCCGCATCGCATTATTACCAGTTTAGAAGATATGGCAGCGATATTTGGGGCTGCGCGCAGTGTGACGTTTTGCCGTGAGTTGACCAAGACCTTTGAGACAGTACAGAAATCAACCCTTGGTGAATTGGTTGAATTTGTAAAAGCCGATGACAATCAACAACGTGGCGAGATGGTAGTGGTAGTCGCTGGCAATCATTCCGCACAGGATGATGACGATATCAGCGTACACGATACGTTATTGCAGCGTTTATTATTAGATTTGTCTGTTAAAAAAGCCGCCGCACTCGCCGCTGATATCACTGGTGTAAAGAAAAACGCTTTATATCAGCGTTTACTTGAGCTACAAGCGGCTCAGTAAACGCTACTGGCAATTTTTTTTTAACGTTATAGTTTTTTAATGTCACGCACTTTCAAGGTTACGTGTTTTTAAAATTACTGACTTTATAAATTGGTTTATTAATAGTGGTTTCATTTTTTTATAATAAAGCTGAGGGAAATAAGCAATGTACGATGTGATGGCAATAGGTAATGCGCTAGTCGACCATGAATATGTGTTAAGCGATGCGGCGTTAGATGAGACTGAACTGACCAAAGGTAATATGACGTTGGCAGCGATTGAAGAGCAGCAGCAGCTCTTGGCTTATTTTCAATTGGCAAATATTAAACCGACGAAACAAGCGGGCGGTGGCTCAGCAGCTAATACTATGTTTACCTTTGCCAGCTTGGGTGGTAAGCCATTTTATGCGTGCCGTGTGGGCGATGATAAACAAGGTACTTTTTATCTGCAAGATTTGCATAATGCTGGCGTGGCAACCTCAGAAAAGTCTATTCATACAGGTGGTGTGACTGGCTCTTGCGTGGTGGCGGTGACGGAAGACGGCGAGCGTACCATGCAAACTTATCTTGGCACCTCAAGTGATATCACCGCTGAAAACGTAAATTTTGATGCCTTAGTGAGTGCTGAGTGGCTGTATTTAGAAGGTTACTTGGCAATGTCTGAAAGCATTCAACCTGCGATGACCCAGCTGCGCCAACAAGCAGGCATTCATGGCACCAAAATCGCGGTGAGCTTTGCTGACCCAGCCGTCGTAAAATTTGCCAAAGACGGTTTGCTTAATATGCTTGGCAATAAAGTTGCGGTTATTTTCTGCAATAGCGAAGAGGCACGACTGTTCACGGACAAAAAACAATTGAAGGCTGCCGCACGTGCCTTACTTGAGCACTGTCAAATTGCCGTAGTCACCGATGGCGCAAATGGTGCTGTAATCGTGCAAAAGCCAGTGCAAGAAGATGGCGACATTATTATTCATGAAGTTGCGACACCAGCCGTTAGCGATGTGATTGATACCAATGGCGCAGGCGATAACTATGCTGGCGCGTTCTTATATGCGCTATCACAGCATTATAGCTTGCCAGAATGTGGGCGACTTGCCAGCGAAGTATCTGCGCAAGTGATTCAGCAGTTCGGTCCACGCTTGGCACCGCAAGACTATCAAGATATTGCGCGCCGCGTGTTAACCGTTTGACCGTTTAACCGTTTGAAAACTTAAACATCTAAGATTTAAATCATTAAAAACCCATATCAGATTGATATGGGTTTTTTTAGTGCTCACTTTTAAATTTTGTCTAAAACTAAGCAGCGGCTAATGCTTGTTCCAAGTCCGCCTTAATATCGTCAATATGCTCAATGCCGATAGATAGGCGTACCATATCTTTACTAACCCCAGCTTGTGCCAATTCTTGCTCGTTTAGCTGACGATGGGTGGTGGTTGCTGGATGGCAAGCCAATGATTTTGCATCACCGATATTAACCAGTCTGGTAAACAGCTGCAATGCATCAATAAAGCGCGCCCCTGCATCTCGATCTCCTTTGACGCCAAAAGTCAAAATCGCCGACGGCGTACCTTTCATATAACGCTGCGCCAATTCGTAATCTGGGTGCTCAGGCAAACCGGCATATTTTACCCATGCGACTTTTTCATGGTCACGTAGATATTCAGCAACCGCTTGCGCATTTTGTACATGACGCTCCATGCGTAAACTAAGCGTTTCCATCCCTTGCATGATACTAAAGGCATTTAACGGGCTAAGTGCCGCGCCTGTATTACGAAGGGGTGCAACACGTGCACGCGCGATAAATGCTGCAGCGCCAATATCTTTGACGAAATTCACGCCATGATAACTGGCATCGGGCGTATTCAGAATTGGAAAACGCTCCGGATAATCACCCCAAGGGAACGTGCCACTATCAATAATTGCCCCGCCAATGGACGTACCCGTGCCACTCATATATTTGGTTAATGAATGCACCACAATATCAGCACCAAAATCAAACGGGCGGCAAATCGCAGGTGTGGCAACCGTATTATCAATCACTAATGGCACACCGTATTCATGGGCAATATCACTGAGCGCTTGAATATCAACAATATTACCCAGTGGATTGCCGATACTTTCTGCAAAAACCATCTTGGTTTTATCGTCAATTAAAGCGCGGATAGACTCAGGATTACGGTGGTCAAAAAAGCGCACTTCAATCCCTTGACGCGGCAAGGCATGGGCAAATAAATTATAAGTACCGCCATATAATGTCGATACCGTAACAATATTATCGCCCACTTCACAAATGGTCTGAATGGTATAAGTAATCGCCGCCATACCTGACGCCACAGCAAGTCCTCCAATCCCGCCCTCAAGCGCCGCCACACGCTCCTCTAATACCGCATTGGTTGGATTCATAATACGCGTATAAATATTACCGGCTACTTTTAAATCAAACAAATCCGCTCCATGCTGCGTATCATCAAACGCATACGAGCTGGTATGATAAATGGGCACGGCAACCGCTTTGGTCGTCGGCTCTACTGTATATCCAGCATGAATGGCAAGAGTTTCTAAATGCTGAGAATTTGTTTTCGGATTTGTTTTTGGAATATCTGGTTGTCCATCACTCATTATCATTTCCTTATTATTAATAGAAAGCACTCAGTAAAGTGAGTCATTAAAAATATTGACTATCAATCATCTTTGAAAGATCAATTACCCAAACAATAGTCATAAAAAAAAGCTGAGTTAATCATAACCCAGCTCTCTTATGAAAGTAATAGCGAAAACCTAATCTATTAATGAATAATATTCATAAGTAGTAAGAAACATAATATTTCTCAGGACACCCTTAATCTTTATTTATAGTAGGCATTTTCAGTACGCGTATGATCCGTCTCATCAATAACTTGCGTAAGCTCCGGTATTTGCTGTTTTAGCTGAACCTCAACCCCTTGACGCAAAGTCATGTCGACCGCTGAACAACCTTGACAACCGCCGCCGAATTTTAATACCGCTGTTAAGCCAATACCTTCTTCATTAATCAGCTCAAGCAACTGCACATCACCACCATGCGCGGCTAATCCTGGATTAATTTCGGACTGCAAGACATAGTTGATACGCTCTTCAACACTGGCATCAGCACCCACTTTAGGCACTTTAGAGTTTGGTGCACGGAAGGTCAGCTGACCACCAAAACGGTCTTTATTATAATCAATCACGGCATCTTCTAAATATGGCACAGACGCGGCATCGATAAAGGCAGAAAAATGCTCATAGCTAAATTGTAAATCGGCACTGTCTTCTTCGCCCGGCTGATTATAAGCCATACAGCATTCGGCACGTGGTGTACCCGGATGCTCAACAAAAATACGCACGCCGATACCATCGGTATCTTGCTTGGAGAGCAAATCAGCCAAATAACCTTGGGCTGATTCGGTAATTGTAATACTACTTTTAATATCAGTTTGCTCAACATCTAATGCCGATTCATAATCAGTAGGCGCAGTAGCGGTTGGATTATTCTCACTCATATTGTGCTCACTCATAAGAGTTCCTTATTTATTTGGAGTAGACGTGATGACAGTCCATTTATGCTGGTTATTATAACGCACTCAGCGCTTAATTCCGACTGCGCTACTGTGAATTAAAGTTATCTTCTATCTATAGACAGATTTGGTTTTTCTGATGATAAGATAAAATGTATAGCTTCTATCTTAAGGCGGACATCGCGATTATCAAGCAGAGGATAAATAGCTACCAGATAAGAATGATACCGTCATTAACTTCAGCGGTCGTTACGTTTAACAATTGACAATACCCCTCATACTCCGCCACTATCTATAAATATTTTTTAACCTGAATACATCATTAACGCCAGCTACTTTCACCCTTACAACCCTCATAATTAATAATGAATACGATAATAACGTCAAAGGAGATTGCGTGAGTACTTCATCAAGCCCCAATTCAGAGAGCATCCTTAATCCAGAATCAGCTGTGATAACTGAAGATACGGCACAAAATATCGAACAAGATAGCAAGCATTATCAGTATCTAGTCTTTATCGGGCGTTTTCAGCCTTTTCATCGCGGGCATAAAGCGGTGATTGATGAGGCATTAAAACGCGCAGATAACGTCATTATGCTGATTGGTTCGGCGAATTTACCGCGCAGCTTACGCAATCCCTTTACTGTATCAGAACGCGCTGAGATGATTAAAGGCGCTTATTCACAAGATGACGCGGCGCGGATACACTGCGTGGGTCTAGACGATGCGCTTTATAATGACACGCGCTGGCTCCAATATGTGCAAGCGGCAATCAAAACAGTGACGGGCGACTTGACTGCCGATATTGGTTTAATTGGACATTCTAAAGACAGCTCTTCTTATTATTTGTCATTATTCCCCAACTGGGCATCGGTTTCTGTACCCAATTATCATAACCTCTCCGCCACGCCCATTCGTGATGGCTACTTGATGGGCGCATTGCCAATTCCTGAGCGTACCCCTGAATCAACCCGTCAAGTACTTAAAGCATTCAAAAAAACAGCCGACTATGCCTCCTTGCATGAAGAAGCAGGCTTTATTGATAAATATAAAAAGAAGTGGAACTCTGCCCCTTATCCACCAATCTTTATGACCGCTGATGCGCTGGTTGTACAATCAGGACATATCCTATTAATTGAGCGTCGTAGCATGCCCGGACGCGGACTATGGGCATTGCCGGGCGGATTTTTGGATGCCAAAGAGACTTTATTTGACGCCTGTATTCGTGAGCTGCGTGAAGAAACCTGCCTTAATATTCCTGAGCCCATATTGCGCGGCTCTTGTCACAGCCAACATACTTTTGATGACCCATACCGCTCGGCTCGTGGGCGCACCATTACCCAAGCCTTTTATTTTCAGCTAAAAAATGATGCCAATGGTCTACCTCAAGTGCAAGGTGGTGATGATGCGGCAAAAGCATTTTGGTTGCCGCTTGCAGAGCTAGATGCCACCATGATGTTTGAAGATCATTACGCCATCATTACCAAAATGGTCGGGCTATAGTATTAGCTATAAAACGGGCTATAAATTGTATTTTATTCACCTTGGCAATATCAATCAGTGCGGCAAATCAGTGGTAGCAAGAAATATCATTAATAAGTTAATAATTAGCCATTAATAAAACGACTATGAATAAATAATAAGCCGTACCTTTGTCACAATAAGCCATAAATAAATGGAGGAGTTTTTGGATGTATACCAGCAATCTTAATAATTTAATCCTCAATAGTGACAGCTATAAGACCTCGCATTGGGTGCAATATCCAGCGGGCAGTGAGTATTTATCAAGCTATATTGAAGCGCGCGGCGGTGACTATGATGTGGTGTTTTTTGGCTTACAAGCCTTTATTAAAGAATATCTCAGCACGCCCATTACTCATCAAGATATTGATGAAGCGGAAACCATTATTCAGGCGCATGGCTTAACGTTTAACCGCGCTGGTTGGGAGCTTTTGGTCGATAAGCATCATGGGTTTTTACCATTACGTATTGAAGCAATACCCGAAGGCAGTATCGTGCCAGTGTCCAATGTGGTGTGCCAAGTGGTGAATACGGATCCAGAATTTTATTGGCTGCCCAGTTATATTGAGACGGCATTGCTGCGCGCGATTTGGTATCCCTCCACCGTTGCCAGCGTGTCGCATTACTGCAAAGGCATTATTCGAGATGCGCTGGAAAAATCAGCTGATAATGTCGACTCATTAATATTCCGCTTGCATGATTTTGGGTCGCGTGGCGCGTCAAGTCATGAATCAGTAGCGCTCGGTAGCTTGGCGCACTTGGTCAATTTTGCTGGCACCGACTCTATGGCTGCTTTAGTTGCAGCAAGTCGTTGGTATCAAATGACCAATGACATGCCAGCGTTTTCGATTCCAGCGGCTGAACACAGCACCATGACCGCATGGGGACGCGAGGGTGAAACCGCGGCATTTGCTAATATGATTACGCAATTTGGTGGCGACGGTAAAGCCTTTTCTGTGGTATCTGACAGCTATGACTTATGGAATGCCATTGATAATATTTGGGGCGATAGCTTAAAAGAAGACGTCAAAAATATGGGCGGCACGCTCGTCATTCGACCTGATAGTGGCGAGCCAACCAAGGTAGTACGCGAAGCATTAGAGCGCTTAGCCGTAAAATTTGGCACGACTGTCAATAGTAAAGGCTATAAAGTATTGCCCGATTACGTGCGCATTATTCAAGGTGATGGTATCAGCCCGCAAAGCTTGGGTAAAATCATTGACGTGGTGTTGGCAGCTGGTTTTAGCGCGGAAAATATCACCTTTGGTATGGGCGGCGGCTTATTGCAACAAGTCAATCGCGACACCATGAGCTGGGCGATGAAAGCCAGCGCCATCTCTATTAATGGCGTGTGGAAAGATATTTATAAAGATCCAATTACCAGCCATTCTAAACGCTCCAAAAAAGGGCGCTTGGCATTAGTTAAAGATACTAGCGACAATGTATCCACTATCAAAGCAGATGAGTTAAATAATAAACAAGACAATTTATTACGCGACATCTATGTTGATGGTCAATTATTAATTGATGACAGTCTGACTACGATTCGTGAGCGTGCCGGATGGTAGGCGCATTAGCTCGTAAACTGACCGCTAACAAATCGGCTAAAACAGCACAGCAGCCAGCAGATAAACCGGCAGATACTATAGAAGGTCAAAAAGCCACCAAAATAACGGTTCATGCAAAACATGCCGTTCTTGCCCCACTTTACCTCTATCAAGGGCGCAAAGTGAAGCGAAATACAGTACGCTTGCCTGAGCCAGAAGGCGCGAGATGTGGCTATATTGAGTTGCGTGCTACTAAAGATGCCGTTATAGACAGCTCGCCTACTTCTAATTTGCCTGCTAATTTACCTACATTAAATATCATGATTGTTGGTGATTCAGCTGCCGCCGGCGTTGGTAGTGCGACTCAGCAGCAAGCATTATCTGGTCATCTGCTACCTGCTTTGCAGCAGCAGCAAACTATCTATAACCAATTTCAAGCACTAAACTGATGCCTACAAGCGACCACTGGGCATACCAGCTTTGATATTTCGCGAAGGCTTTATATCCTTGCCCCGCCTAGCCAACCTGTTGATGTGATGGTCATCAGCGTTGGGGTAAATGACACCACGGCTAATATTTCAGCCGCCAAATGGCAACAGCAATTAGCAGAGATTATTACCATTGCTCAGCGTAAATTCGGTGTGCGTCAGCTGATATTTTGTAGCCTACCACCAATGGCACAAATGCCTGCCTTGCCCGCCCCGCTGAGTCATTTTATAGGGGCAAAAGCCACCCAGCTTGATGCCGTGTTACAGCACGTTTGTCGTCAGCACATTAGTCAGCAGAATAAGAGCGTGCACTATATGGCAGCAGATTTTGCTCAAATGGCAGCAAACCATGCTCATGCGATTAATGCCCATCCTGACGCGCCACTTGATAAGGCAGCCATGTTTGCTAGTGACGGCTTTCATCCCAGCAGCATTGCCTATCGCTATTGGGCAGAACAGCTTGCTGAGCTGATTGGCACCTTACTTGATAACCCATCTCATAGCGCTGAAACAATATAACGTAAGATACGTCAGCTACAACGCAAAAAAACCGCTGATCACTCAGCGGTTTTTTTTCATTCAGCAAAATACATTTATACGATAAGTATAAATTATTCAGCAGAATCAGTATCAGCTTTCTTGTTACGACCACCAAAAGCGCCGAAACGTTTGTTAAAGCTGGCAACACGACCTTCAGTAGACGTTTTGCGTTGTTCGCCAGTATAGAATGGATGCGACGCACTTGAAATATCAAGTGGGTAGTATGGATATTCTGACCCTTCGTATTCACGAGTGGTTTTGGTTTTAACTGTTGAACGGGTTAAGAAAAACACGTCAGCGTTAGTGTCATGAAATAAAACGTCATGGTAATCAGGATGGATATCTTTACGCATAATAAACTCTCTATGTCCGATGTATATACAAGACAGTAACCCATTGGCTATCAGGCTGCACATACGTAACTGAGGCACCAAGGACATCTACTAGTCTGGCAGCTGCGTCACTGGCTTATTCCAGCACCCAACACCACACCTCTGCTCACTTAGCCTTTCCCCAGCGGGAAAATCAAACCGCGATTTTAACGGTTTTTAGCAGTGGATGCAAGCGTAGTAAGCGTTACGACATTATAAATACTAAGTAAAAGCCATATAAAACTATTCAATCAATAACTCAAAATCTACTACTACTCACCTATCAAATTTGCTTAATCAGCTACTATTGTTAAGTTGCCTTTCATAAAGCTACTGACTTTTGCTAATAAATACGTTATAAAAGATAAGCACAGTTTGCCCAATATTATTAAAAAAGTACCAATGATACTGACTCACTATTTTTCTAACGACTTATAAAGGACACTTTTTATGACTAACTTTATGACTAAATATCTGTCTAACGCCCTACTGTCTAACAATCTGCTACCTAAAACCCTGCTACTTAGCTCAGCGTTGATAGTGACGAGCATGGCAAGTGCCGTTTTGCCAACCAACTGGCAGCTGGATAACTCGCATACGCGCGTCGGTTTTTCTGTTGAGCATTTAGGCTTTTCTACCACTATGGGGCATTTTGATAAAGTAGATGGCGCGCTGACTTATAATATAAAAGCGCCCAATAAGACTCAAATGAACTTTGTGATTGATACCAATAGTATTAATACCGCATGGGCGGCACGTGATGAACATTTAAGAAAAGACGAATTCTTTAACGTGGCGAAATATCCAACCATGACCTTTAAATCTACTAAAGTTGATTTTTATAATCCGCAGCAAGCTAAGGTTACTGGTGACTTTACCTTGCTGGGTAAAACCATGCCACTTACCTTAAATGTGACGCTTAAAAAGATTGGCAAAAGCCCAATGACTAAAGAGCCAGTGATTGGCTTTCGTGCCACAGGCAATATCGACCGTGCTGCTTATGGTATGACAGCATTTGCCCAAGGCATCACTACCAATGTACCGATTCAAATCGATGGCGAATTGATAGAGAAAAAAGCGAAATAAAAGTAAGTGATAAGAACAGCAACCATTAAAAAAGCAGCCTTTATATAGGCTGCTTTTTTTTGATGACATATTATTTTATCTAACGGATTAGCATCGAGCTGGTTATTATCTAACTGGCACTACATGCCAGACGCCGCCTTTATTATCGCCGTGCTTATCACCCATTTCTTTATCATTAGCGTAGAAATATAACGGTTTACCATTCATCGCCCATTGATATTTACCATCTTCACGTTTAAAGGCGGCAAATTGACCAGAGGCTTTAGCATTACTCGGTGCCATAAATGCAGGCCAAGCTACCATACAAACCGAACCACAGTCAGACTTATTCATTGAATCTTTGTCAAAGGTATATAATGTCATATGCTTGACTGAATCGACTAACATGCCATTTTTACTGGTCACTGGTGCCATATTGTTATTGGTACTATGAACATCGTGCATACCTGATGTGTCATTGCCTACCACATTTTTTAAAGTTGAACAGCCTGTTACTGCCAAAACACCTGTTAGAGCTGATAATAGCAAAATACGTTTCATGGTAATGTCCTTATAATTAGAAATAATAGCTCAGTTTTCAAAGGCAATCAGTACATCGCTTGCCTGCTATTGAAGGTGAATACTTCAGGATAAAATATAGCATAACCCTAAAAGATTCTGCTTTTATCATTGTCCTAACTTACAAAAGTTTATAAATATTACAAACCTTATAAGCAATGTAGATATCTTTATATCTCTAAAGTTGTATTCAAAAAATACAGGAAAAATCTATGGTGTTTTTCAGGTCTTTCTCTTCTCAAATTCAGCGTTAATGAACATTTTTTATAATTGATTATGATTACCTAAGCTTAAGTATCTGGCGCTGCCACTCACTGACAAAACTCACTCACCTTTTTACGTATTTACTGCGATACAACCATTTAGTTTTTATACAATGGTTTTGCTAATAGCAATTAGCACATTCCCTCCTGTTAATCTGCTGCTATTAATAAGTACACCTACACACATGATAATTAGATTAATACCTATATCAATAACTACCAATTTGGCATAGGTATAGGATGACAAGCAATATCAGCGTCCTATTGAAGTCTATAACAATCGCACTCATATCAATGCCAAGCTAATAACATATCAAACTTTAGAGAGTAGTGATAATAAAAATAATAAACACTTTGTCTTAAATCATTCGTGCGCAACCTACACTTAACACTATGATAACAATGGGTTGAGCGCACTATCTTTTTAGCACACTGGCTTTTTAGCAGACTTTGTACAGCAATATAGAAATACAGAATGTAAAAGCACTGAACATATAAGTACTTTTATATTTTGCACTAAGCTAATGCTTAAAATATCAAGGATATCACCCTAATATGACCCACTTGACTACCACGCTGCCATTAGAAGGCGATTATACAAACAGCTCAATTGCTGCCAACGCTATTAACCAGCCAGTCAAACGGGTTGGTATTTTGGGTGGCGGTACGGCGGGCTCGACGATTGCGATTCGCCTTGCTGCATTAGGAATTGAGACTTATTTGTTTGAGAAGCAAAGCTCTCTTATTAATGGTCCACCGATGTGCCATTTGCATGCTGGTGGTAATTTGTACCGTGAAATTCCTGATGAGGATTGTGTGGCGCTGCTGGAGCAATGTATCGATATTTTGCGACTTTATCCGCATACCATTGATGTGCGTCCGACAGTTTTTGCCGTACCCACGCGTGATGCTGGTTTGCCTGAAGATTTATTGCCGCGTCTTGATATTTTAACCGCAGCCTATCGCAAACTTATAGAACAAGACGCAGACAATAAAGTGTTGGGCGAGCCTGAAGATTATTATCAGTTATACAGTCATGCGCAATTGCTTGAGTTGTCTACACGTGAGCAAGTCGCCAAGCCAAGCTGCATTAACGAATGGATGATTCCAGTTGCCAAATATTTGGATTTAAACAAAGTAAAATTCCCGCTAATTGTGGTACAAGAATACGGCTGGAATATTTTTCGCTTAGCTGCTTCGGCACAATTGGCATTAGCGGAATACGACCATGCCCATGTGTTCACCAATACGGAAGTCAAACAAGTGGTAGCCGTTGATTGTACGGACTGTACCACAGCCGATCATCATGTGAGTAAATGGCGTATTGAGTATCAGCGGAATACATCCCAAGATAAAGACGCCAAAACCACTATCCATAGTCCTGAGTCTATCGAAGTCGATTATCTGATTAATGCCTGCGGTTTTCGTACTGGTATTATTGACGATATGGTAGGTATTGACGTCACACGGATGGTTGAGTTTAAATCTTCTTATATCACTCATTGGGGTGAGAGTGGTGGGCAGTTACCGGAGATTATCATTTATGGTGAGCGCGGTACGCCTGAAGGTATGGCGCAGCTAACGCCATATCCTGATGGCTATTTTCAGATTCATGGCATGAGTAAATTTATCACCTTATTTAATGATGGACTGGTTGCCTCAACTAAAGACAGTGCACAACCTGAGCTGCCAGCCCAATACGTGCATTATATTGAGGACGGTTGGGACAAAGCGCCATTACAAGCGCGTAGCCAACAGTCGATTGATTATGTGGCTGAGTTTGTGCCTACTTTTCATAGTGCGCGCACGGTTGGCAATGCGTTATATGGCGGTCAGCAAATCCCCGGTGAAGACGATACTTTACGGGTCGCGGATGTCAGCTTGTACGCGCATTTGCATTATGCACGCGCGGAGAATGTTAAAGCGTCCTCTACCCTAATTGCGGCAGATGAAATTGTGAATGAGCTCATAGATATGGGCATCATTAATGATAACGTGCCTGCCAATCGAGCGCGCTATGCTCATCAGTGGGCATATCTACTTAATACTAATCGGGCAACGGTTGATCAGGTTGCGCAAGATTTAGCGGAAGCACGCGGCTTTCCTATTGCTATGGCAAAAGTTAATAACAGTATTTGCGACGCCCTTATTAACCAGCCTCGTATTGGTCAATCGCCAATAAATGATATTAACAAAGCTAAAGGCTAGCGTCATTCCATAGCTAATTATCATTTTATATATGGTAGATATCGTTCTTTTTAACAACAGCAAACTATTTGCTAAAAATAAAAAACCGGTATAAAAGCGCTTTATTAGCCTTTATACCGGTTTTGTTACATGATGCAGTTAGAGTAATAAGATTAAGAATTACCCGCCATTTTTACCGTATCAACCGCGTCATCAATCTCAACGATTACTTGTAATAATTCAATCGCCTCTGCAATCGTATTGCAAACCACCAAACGATCAAGGTCTTGCTGCTTCATAAATCCTTGCTCAGCAGTATATTGCAAATGGTCAATCAAGCGGTCGTAAAAGCCATTAATATTTAAGATAATCATTGGCTTTTCATGCTGATATAGCTGTCGCCAAGTAGCAATTTCCATGATTTCTTCTAGCGTGCCAAGTCCACCCGGTAAGGTAATAAAGGCGTCGGCATACTCTGCCATAACCGTCTTACGGGTATGCATGGTATCGGTCAGATGCAAGCGCGTTAGGTCTTGATGGGCAATTTCATGCTTGAGCATAAAGGTTGGAATCACGCCCACTGCCTGCGCACCGCCTTTAATCACGCCATCTGCCACCGCGCCCATTAATCCAATACTAGCACCGCCATACACCAAACCCATACCATTTTCAGCTAAGGCATATCCCAAGTCACGGGCAGCTTGTTCATAAATCTCACTACCGCCCAAGCGCGAGCCACAGTAAACAGCGACCAATGGCATAGTAAGGCTTGCTTTATCCACAGCTCTTTCAATATGGCTAATATCTTGGCTAGTAATAACGTCATAATGGTGATTGTTGATTTTCATTTGCATATAATGACCTTAATTTATTATGAATTTTCGATAATTTTATAATGGTTGTGCGATAACCAATATTCTAACTAATGATAGAGCGTAAACAGTTCTCTTTTTTTACTTATACCCTGCTTTTACATATAAAAAACCCTGCATAAACTAATATTTTCTAAGCATTAACCATTATTGTTAGTACTGCTTATACTCATTTTTACATCGTTACGTCATGATTATCCTCGACATTTATCTTACCACAAGCCTTATGTTCTCATGTGACTAGCAATTTATTTCTACGCAATTACTACATTTTTTATTCATTGATTGCCAATAATAACGCTGGTATGTATGGCGATTAGATATATTTGATTATTTATTAAAAGGTTCATTATGCTACCGCCTACACCACGAACAGAAAGCTTGCTCAGTCAGTTGCTCAAAGCCATTATCATTATGGCGTGTTTATTAGCCATACCTTTATTTATTATGCCTCTGCTTAATAAGTCACCGTCTATCGTGATGGCGACGTGGCAAAAAATCACGTTATTACAAGAAGCATTACCAGCAGAGAATAGTTTGCCAAGCCCACTACCTGATAGGCATTTGGTAGATACGTGGGGCGGCGCGCGCAGTGAGGGGCGCTCACATGAGGGCATTGATATTTTTGCGCCGCGCGGTACGCCGATTCAGGCAACGACAAAAGGCGTGGTCAATAAAGTTGGCGACGATCGTCTGGGTGGTCGGGTGATTTTTATCATTGGTCCAGGAGGTGCGGCACATTATTATGCGCATCTGGAATCTTATGCCGATATCAGCCCTAATGACTGGGTCGATGCTGGTGATGTCATCGGTTACGTGGGTGACAGCGGTAACGCTAAAGGTACGCCGCCGCATGTCCATTATGGTGTCTATATCAATGGCAGCGCGGTCAATCCTTATCCGTTATTGGCAAGAAATAGCCAATAACTTGCTAAAATCAAGCTAAAACTGGGCGTAATATAGTCATCGTCCCTGATTCTATTACAACTAAACGACATGTTATGTTTTAAGCTTTACTTAAATTTTTAGGCAGTGTGTTTGTTATCGGTGCTGCACGTACATGTTTTAGAGGAAATAAGGCGCTAAAGGTTGCGCCTTCGCCTTCTACTGACGCAATATGTAAGTTCACATCATATTGATACAACACGTGTTTGACAATCGCCAGTCCTAACCCTGTACCGCCCGTTGCCCGACTACGACCACTATCAACCCGATAAAAGCGCTCCGTTAAACGGTCGATATGGTGCTGAGCAATCCCAATGCCATCATCAGTGACGGCAAATAGGCAACCTTCTGCTGTTTTGCTCCAGTTAATAGCAATATTACCGCCCTTTGGCGTGTATTTGATGGCATTAATGACAAGGTTCGATAAGGCACTATTTAGATACATCTCTGAGCCATATAAACCGTCACTAGTATTTATCTCTAAGTGAATCGTATGCCCATATTCTTGATTATAAACCATGGCATCATCGTAGATATGTTTGAGCATCTTAGTCATATCGATATCACGCAATTCGTGCGTTTCCTCGATTTCGATACGGGATAGCAGCAGCAAATCATTGACGATACGGTTCATACGCGCGGTCTGCTGGGTCATCAGTTGCATGCCACGTTGCCACTGAACTGGCATATCTAGCTGGTCAGAAAAATTCTCGAGATAACCCATTAATACCGTTAAAGGAGTACGCAGCTCGTGCGAGACATTTGCCACAAAGTCGCGGCGCATTTGCTCTAAATTCTGCAAACGTGTCACATCATAGATAATCAGCAGCTTTTCACTACCAAAATGGGTCAGCTCACATTTAAGATAACGCTTGGAATCGCGCCATGAGACGATATGTACGCCATCGTTTGGGGTGGTCAGGTTCTGATAGTAGCGCCGAAATTCAGGGGCTGTAATAAAATCAAAAATACTTGTGCCTTGATGACGGGGGTCTAGTACCAACAAGTCCTCTGCAGCCTTATTCCACCACTCCAAACCATCATTATCATTTAATAAAATCACCGCATCTTGTAGCGCCGTAAGCGAACTTCTGATTTTTTTGACCAGTCCCATGACTTTTTGTTGTGTCAACCGATTCTGCTTGCGGTTTTGATATAACTGATGCGCCACGATGCTTAGACCACCTAATTTATCAGGTGGCAGGGTATCTTGAGGCTGATTTAACCACGTATTAAAGCGATGCAAAGTATACATACGCCACCAGCTATAGAGTAATAATGCGCCAATGATACTTTCTAATAAGTGCGCCGTCGCTAAACCCAATAGCACACCTGCAATTACCCATAGTAGCAGCCAGCGGACATCTGCCCATAACAGAGCATATCGGGGTACCGTATGGAGATTAGTAGGTTCAGGCGTCATCATAGTCATATACCATATGTTATTGGGCAGCAGTAGGCATCAGCCGATTACTGTTGCTGATGTGACATTTTTTGTATTGTACGTGGCGATAAAATCGCGGGCTGTCTTACTCTGCTGCCATAACGTTAGAAAAACGATAGCCAGTACCGCGTACCGTTTGTATCAAGGTGTCACAGTCGTAAGGGTGCAGCAGCTTACGCAAACGGCGAATGTGCACATCAATGGTACGATCTTCAATATACACATGACTGCCCCACACCTGATCTAATATCTGCGCGCGCGTATAAACGCGCTCCGGATGACTCATAAAAAATGCCAACAGACGATATTCTGTAGGTCCGATATCGATAGGTTTATTATCCGCCGTCAAACGCTGGCTCTTGGCATCCAAGCTTAATTTACCAATCTCAATCGGTTTGTCAGCGCTTAATAAACTACTACGGCGCAGCACGGCTTTGATTCTAGACACCAGCTCACGTGTGGAGAATGGCTTGGTAATATAATCATCAACGCCAGCATCAAGCCCAAATACTTTATTATCTTCTTCACTTTTTGCGGTCAACATAATAACGGGGATTTCGGACAGTAGCTCATCCTTTTTAAGCATCCGGCAAAAATCAATGCCGCTTTTATCACCCGGTAGCATCCAGTCTAATAAAATCAATGCTGGTCTATGGTCAACCACTTGCTGATGTGCCTCTGGAATATCCGCTGCTTGCAAACACTCAAACCCTGCCATCTCTAACGTCATGACAATCATCTCACTAATCGCCGGTTCATCTTCAACGATTAAAATCAGCTCATTATTCATAGGACAGCCTTGTTGTTAACATCAAAAATTATTAAATTAAAAGTTATTGACCTAAAAAACTATTAAAACTCAAATGATTAATTTAAAAAGCTATCACTCTAAAAAATTATTAATAATAAAATTATAATGATAGACATCACGATTATAACCAATATTAGCAGCCAAAAAATTCATAGCAACGCGCCACTATCCTCTTATTAAACGACTTCTATATGACGGCTTGATGACAATTTGATGTTAACTTACTTCCAATAAAAAATTCAGTGGTCCATTATTGATACTCTCAACATCCATATCTGCGCCAAACTCACCGCTTGCCACATTGGGGTGCTGTGTTTTTGCGTAAGCGATGAGCTCGGCAAATAGCTCCTGCGCGGAATCAGGATGCATTGCCCCACCAAAGTCAGGGCGTCGACCATTATTGGTATTTGCCATTAAGGTAAATTGTGACACCAATAACAATCCACCGTTAACTTGCTGGACATTTTGGTCAAGCTTGCCCGCTTTAGCAAGATCATCCCTATTTTCAAAAATACGATAGGTAAGGATTTTATCAATCATCCGCTGCGCAGTTTGCAAATTATCTTCATGCCCAAGCCCAATATATGCCAATATACCATGCTCAATCGCGCCAACGCAGTGTGTATCGACAGTCACACTGGCACCGCTCACCCGTTGAATCAAAGCCTTCATCGATTGTCTCCTTAGTAAATTATGTTTCTAAGTTATGGTCATACAGACAGGCACCGACCATGATAAAATGTCACTATTCACCGCTTATTTTAAGCCACCCTTTATTTTATTCTAAAAATTATTTTGGTAGCCTTGATATGAATTTATTTACCACTATTCAGCAATTTGTACCGCAGCAGCAGCTGAGTGAAGTCGCTGGGCGTTTGGCAGCCAGCCGTCATCCGCTGGTCAAACGTGCTTTTATTCGCGGCTTTGCCAAAGCGTATGATGTTAAGCTAGATGAATATGAGCGTCAAAGCTTAAATGCTTATGAGAGCTTTAATGACTTTTTTACCCGTGAGCTAAAAGACGACGCGCGCGTCATTGACAGTACTGAATATGGCATTGTAAGCCCCGCTGATGGCGTCATATCACAACTTGGACAGCTGCGTCATCATAAGCTATTGCAAGCGAAAGGTCGCGATTATGATATCGGGCAACTGCTCGCCGATAAGGACGATGGCAGCTATTTTGCAGATGGGAGCTTTGCGACCGTTTATCTGGCACCAAGCAATTACCACCGCGTGCACATGCCGTTTGCGGGAACATTGACCAAAACGCGCTATGTGCCCGGCACCTTATTTTCGGTAAATAATACCACCGCTGCTAATGTACCGGATTTATTTGCCCGCAATGAGCGTTTGGTCTGTATGTTTGATACTGAATATGGCAAGGCAGCCGTCGTTATGGTTGGCGCGATGATTGTGGCTGGCATTGAGACGGCAGCGACTGGCAAAATTACCCGCACTGATGAGATTCAAGAAGCTGAGCATGATATGGAATTTGCACAAGGCGCTGAGCTTGGACGTTTTTACTTAGGTTCAACCGCGATTGTCGTATTACCAAAATCGGCAAATACAGCTTGGCAAGACAGCATGACTGCCAATATTACGGTAAAAATGGGTCAATTATTAGGCGTGGCAAACGCTGAATAAATGCTCATCATGAATAAAAAAACACCAAAAATACAGCCGCTGATATTAAGTGATTAGCGGCTGTTTTATAATGCTAGCATTTACGACATCAATATTCAAAAAATCAATAGTTTTACTGCTATTTAATCAAATTGCTAATAGTTTTAAAGGCAGGGTCTGCGCTACTGCGGCATAGCTCGAATAATATGGTCTCAACCGTTGTAATCACGCCGCCAGCACGGCGGATACGGCGCAGGGCAAGCTTTTTATCATACGGAAAACGTGAACCAACCGCATCGGCAATAATGACCGGCTGCATGCCATTGTCTAGTAAATCAAGCGCAGTTTGGAGCACGCAAACATGAGTCTCAACACCGAAAAGCAAAACAGTACCGCGATTCTGCTGCGCAAGATAGTGCCATGATTCGTCGGTATCACAAGCACTAAAGGTGACTTTCTCAAAGCTTTTGGCATTATCGCCTTCCAGCACTTCGCGCAGTTCAGGCAGAGTATCGCCCAAGCCTTTTTTATATTGCTCATTAAGCATAATCGGCACATCAAGTGCTTGTAGACCTTTTACCAAAGTAATGATTTTCTTGACGATACTTTCGTGGTCATAAATGTGTGGAGTCAGACGTTCTTGGACGTCAATAATCATCGCTTGGGTGTTCTCGCGGGCAATACGGTAGGTTTTATCAGAAATTACATTAGACATAGCACACTCCTTGTACGGCTGCCAAATTGGCAATCCAAAACTGTCTTTTATTAGACGTTATATGTTAGCAACACGCTTTTTCATCATTGGTATTCTAATAGATTACGCCACCTTATTTAGTCATATTTTGTTCAGTGCGTCAACGCCCATCTTGTCTCTTCCCTATTTATATGGTTTGTTCTTATTACGTGTCTCTTAATTGAATACCTATAAAGCAGCCATAAAAAAACCTCAGCCATGATAACTGAGATTTTTTTATGAATAATATTATGACTATAGTATTAAATTATCGAGTGATTGAATTTTTACACGCGCTCAATAATGGTGGCGATACCTTGACCGAGACCAATACACATGGTAGCTAGACCAATTTCAGTATCCATCTGTTCCATGGCATTAAGCAAGGTGACGGTGATACGTGCGCCAGAACAACCAAGCGGATGACCGAGCGCAATCGCGCCACCATTGATATTAATTATATCTTGCTTATCACTTAGTCCCAAGGTTTTGATAACTGCTAAGCTTTGTGCCGCAAAGGCTTCATTAAGCTCAATGGTTTGGATATCATCAAGGCTCATGCCAGCACGTTTCAGGGCTTTTTGGGTGGCAGGTACAGGACCGTAACCCATGATGGCGGCGTCACAACCGGCTATTGCCATACTGCGAATACGGGCGCGTGGTTTTAGACCCAATTCTTTGGCTTTTTGCGCGCTCATGATAAGCATTGCTGACGCGCCATCAGAGAGTGCCGATGAAGTTGCTGCGGTAACGGTGCCGTTGACTGGATCAAATGCTGGACGCAATTTTTGCATTTGTTCCATCGTGGCATCCGGACGAATCACTTCATCAACGGTACACAATTGCAAGCGACCGGCTTCGTCGTGACCTTCGATACCGATGATTTCATTCTTAAAACGACCTTCTAATGTCGCAGCCCATGCGCGGCGATGCGACTCAAGACCAAAGGCGTCTTGCTCTTCGCGGCTGATATTATTCATACGACCGAGCATTTCAGCGGTTAAGCCCATCATATTTGAGGCTTTGGCATAGTGCTTAGAGGCTTCAGGATTGAGGTCGACGCCATGCATCATGCCGACGTGACCCATGTGCTCAACACCACCAATAATAAAGGTGTCGCCTTGATTGGTCATGATTTGCGCGGCTGCCGTGTGTAGCGCCTGCATCGATGAACCACACAGACGATTGACTGTTTGACCGCCCGTGGTCTTTGGAATATCAGCCAATAAACCGATATTACGACCGATATTCAACCCTTGCTCAAGAGTCTGATTGACACAACCCCAGATGATATCTTCAACATCACGTGGGTCAAAGTCGTTACGCTCAACAAGCGCGCGCACCAAGTCAGCCGACATGCTATCCGCACGCACATGACGGAACATACCGTTTTTAGATTTGCCCATTGCTGAGCGCACGCCATCGACGATGACCACATCTTTTGGACTTAAAATTGTCATATTACATTCCTTTCAATTTTTTATTATCAGTGGCAGTACAGCGATATTTATCAGGATTTATGCATCATTAAATAACTAAGTAATTAAATAATCAGCAACCGTTAATAGATAGGCGTACTGCGCTTCATCCTATTAATGACAGCTCATTACACAGTTGGGTAAAAGGTCTCGCCTGCCGCAGCCATATCACGAATCTTTTGCGGGGCTTCATAAGCTTTACCAAGGTCTGCATATTTTTCACATAGTGCCAAATAGTTATCTAGACCCATTTGGTCGATATAGCGACATGGACCGCCACGGAACGGTGGGAAACCAACGCCCATAATCATCGCCATATCCGCTTCTGACGGCGTACTAACAATGTTATCTTCTAGGCAACGTACGGTCTCGTTACAGAACGCGAGCATCATACGGTCGATAATCGCTTGGTCATCGAAGGTCTGTGCATCATTATCAGTGGTGTCTTTTAACAGCGCATAAGTTGCGTCATCAGCTACTTTTTGTGGCTTACCACGTTTGTCCGTTTCATACTTATAGAAGCCTACACCATTTTTTTGACCTAAGCGTTTATTGTCATATAAATGCTCAATCGCGCCTTTATAATCAGGCTTCATGCGATCAGGATAGCCTTCTGCCATCACTTCTGCGCCATGTACACCGGTATCTAAACCGACGACGTCAATTAGATATGCCGGACCCATTGGCCAGCCGAATTTTTCCATAACTTTATCAATATGGACAAAATCAGCGCCTTGCTTAAGGAGTAAATCAAAGGCGCCAAAGTATGGGAACAAGACGCGATTGACCAAGAAACCGGGGCAATCATTAACTACAACCGGCACTTTGCCCATTTTAGAGGCTAAGGCAACGGTGGTCGCAATCGCTTGTTCAGAGGATTTTTTACCGCGAATCACTTCAACCAATGGCATTTTGTGCACAGGGTTAAAGAAATGCATGCCAACAAAGTTTTCTGGGCGTGCCAGCGCTTCGGCTAAATAAGTAATCGAAATCGTCGAGGTATTCGATGCCAAAATACAATCATCTTTAACCAAGCCTTCGACCTCGGCAAGTACCGCACGTTTAACATTTGGATTTTCAACCACCGCTTCGATTACAATATCAGTTTCACCAAAGTCACCATAGTTCAAAGTCGGACGAATACGGCTTAAGGTTTCGCCCATTTGAGTTGGAGTCATTTTGCCACGGTCAACCATTTTACCCAGTAGCTTACTCGCCTCTCCCATACCAAGGTCTAATTGCTCAGACTTGATATCTTTCATGATAATCGGCAAGCCTTTACTGGCTGCTTGATAAGCGATACCACCACCCATAATACCCGCGCCCAGTACTGCCGCTTCATCAATATCATGTGCTAATTTACTATGGGTTTTCGCTAACTTTTTAACCAATTGGTCATTTAAGAACAGACCAACCAAGCTTTCTGCTTGTGGGGTTTTAGCTGCTTTAGCAAAACCGGAAGCTTCGACTTCAATGGCTTTATCACGTGGCAAATTAACGTGTTTTTCCATCGCTGCAATTGCTAAGGCTGGCGCAGGATATTGCTTAGGATTGGCTTTAGCGAAAATCATCGCTTTAGCACTACTAAATGCCATGGTTTGCTCAAGTGGATTTAGCTTCACAGGATTGAGTTTTTCTTGACGCTTGGCTTGCCAATCAAGCTCACCTGAGATACATTTTTTGACCAAATCAATCGCGGCATCTTGCAATTCTTCAGGCGCAACTGTCGCATCAACCAAGCCTAGTTTAAGTGCATCGAGGGCTTTTTTAGGTGTGCCCGTGGCAATCAGCTCAAGCGCATTATCAATACCAATCACGCGTGTGGTGCGTACCGTACCACCAAACCCGGGGAAAATACCCAGCTGGGTTTCTGGCAACCCAATAATCGCTTTGTCGCTCATGACGCGGTATTCACACACCAAGGTCATCTCACAACCACCGCCGAGCGCTGCACCATTAATGGCGGCAACTTTAGGAAACGGCAAGTCTTCAAAACGGTTAAAGACGTCATTGATACCAATCAGCCACTCTTTAATCTCATCTTCAGGCTGCTTAAAAGAAGCAACAAATTCAGTAATGTCCGCGCCAGCGATAAACACGCCTTTACTTGAGGTAACAATCAAGCCTTTCACATCGTCGGCTTGCTCTAAGGCACTTACCGCTTCATCAAATTGTTTATTAGTCTCGCTATCAAACTTATTCACGCTCTCGTTTTCGGCGTTGTATTGCATATTGGCGATGCCGTCTTCTAGCATGCTCACCGTAATGCGATTTCCTTGATATATCATTTGAAACTCCTTTCTGTGTTTTAAAGATTGCATTTAAAATGCAACGTTTTAAAGATTGCGTTTAAAGTTGTAAGAATTATTTTAATAACGATATTTTAAAAACTGTGTTTAAAAATTTATGTCATAAAAGCCATATGTTAAAAGTAAAGTGAGTCATAACACTGCCAGTCAGTGTAGGCGGTTATGCCCCTAACTGTCACAAGCTAAAGCCAGACTCATAAGTCACTATTAATCTGACCGCAAGCATTTACCTTGCTGCCATTGTGCGTTACGAGACATCTATCCTTTTTCATCATACCCTTTCAGTATTTATCTTTAATTTCTATAAAAATCGACCCTATTCATCAAACCATATTCAGATGACAAGTTAAATCATCAATACGTAACCAAAACAAATGGCGCGTTAAGTGTGTCTATAAGCCCTATCCGCTATCATGTTACACTAGCACTATTTTTATTATTCACCTGATAACTGGTTGGGTTATGACTGTTTCTTCTGCACCGCGATTCGTTCCTTTTACTACTTTTGAGCATTTTCATAACACGCTGCGTTCGCAATTGGCGCAAGATATTGAGACCCTATTTGTTTATGCTGATTTGCCAAGTCCATTGGTCGATGCTTGTCGTTATGTGATGACGGGTCAAGGAAAAGCGGTGCGTCCATTATTGGTTGCCAGTAGTTTTATCAGTGTCAGCGCCAGTAATGAATGGATTACCGATATAGATCTGGAAGCAGAAGCTAGCACCGGAAACATACCAGGTAATTTGGATAAATTAGATAAGCTGGATAAATTGCTAGATGCTGATATCCATTACGATATGTGTCGACGTGCCGCGTTAGCGGTTGAGCTATTGCATACTTATTCATTGGTGCATGACGACTTGCCGTGTATGGACGATGACGAGCTGCGACGCGGACAGCCAACGGCGCATATTGTGTTCGATGAAGCAACGGCGTTATTGGCAGGGGATGTATTGCAGACGCTTGCGTTTGAAGTCTTAAGCGCAGAAATTCCGACGTTTGCGTCCTATGATGAGCAGATAACCAGTCAGCTATTAGCCGTATTTGCACCGCGCGCACGGCGGATGGTGGCAGGGCAAATGCTCGATATCAATGCCGAAGCCACAAGCAACATTACTCAAAATGAGTTAGAAGCCATCCACCGTGATAAAACAGGCGCGTTGATTGAAGCAGCAATGTTAATGGGCGGCATCTGCGCGCAAGCGACTGCACCACAACGCATGGCATTGCAAGACTGTGCGCAACATATTGGGCTAGCATTCCAAGTTCAAGATGACATTTTAGATGTCACTGCCAGCACTAACGACTTGGGTAAGCCTGCCGGTAGCGATGAAAAACTAGATAAATCGACTTACGTCAAATTAATGGGCGTTGATGTGGCAAGCGATTATGCGCAGTTATTATTTAATCAGGGACGCGCAGCCGTGATTCGTGAGCTAATTAATAATAGCGATAAAGTGGATAGCGATATAAATGACATCAATAATTCAAAAAGTAACGCGCTCCTTGAGCTGATTGACTGGCTATGGTCACGGAAAAAATAAACTATTAGCCAAAATTTTTACTGAATGATGGTAGTGATATAAAAAGATAAAGCTTTAAAAATAGCCGTATAAAGGAATAAAAAAAGACCAAAAAAGGACTTCTGCAAGGAGGCAGCGATGACTCAAGTTCGGGAACCGACACAAACCGATACTCAACGGATTTATCTCGGCACAGGTGGCTATAGCGATACCGATTTATTAGGCACGTTATACCCAACCGGCACCAAAAAAACTGATTTCTTACGTGAATACGCCAAACAATACGGTGCGGTAGAGATTAATAGTACTTTTTATGCGCCTATTGGACAAAAAGCCTTTGCGGGAATGGTCGATAAAGCCCACGTACAAGCTGAGAGTGAATTGCAGTTTGCCGTCAAACTCCATCAAGACTTTACTCATGCGCGTCGCGGCACACCTGAACACGCCAAGTCGTTTCTCACTGCCCTAACCCCGCTTATCGAAGCCAACGCTCTAGCGCCTTTATTATTACAATTCCCGCACGGCTTTGATCGTACTCGCGACAATCGGCTGTATTTAGCCAATCTCGTCAGTTGGTTTAAAAACTATCCTTTAGCAGTAGAGTTCCGGCATGCCAGCTGGCACACGCCGCAAGTGGTCGATAGCTTCAGCGAGCAAGGCTTGATTTGGTGCAGCGTTGATTATCCTAAAGTACATGGTCTACCGCCATCACGATTGCTATTTACTCAGCGTACTGGCTATTTGCGTATGCATGGTAACAATCTAAACTGGTGGGATGCGATGAGTGCTGCCGACCGCCATGATTATCGCTATAGTGAAGCGGAGATGCAGGACTGGGCGCAAGCGATTGCCAATCATCGTCAGCATTTTGATACGCTGTATATCTTCTTTCAAAACACGGTTAATGCCCATGCTTATTATAATATTGCGATGTTAAGGGAAGCGTTGGGGAAGTTTGAGTTTGAGGTGTTGTAATTTCAAGTATATTAAACAAATTTGAGGTCAAAAAATGAATTCTGATGAAGATAAGGAATATGACGCAATCCTAGTAGATACGTCTATTTTTGATAGATATGGTTTAAAATTGGAAAAAGGTTTAATAGGGAAATTAAAACAGTTTAAAGATAGCGATATAGATTACCTTTTGCCTGATGTCATAAAAGGTGAAATTGAAAGTCACTTGAAAAAGAAAGTTAAAAGTTCTCGTGCATCTTTGGAGAAAGCTCTTAACGATGCTGAAGACCATCTGTTTTTTGATTGTAGTAAACTTAATAGTGCAAAATCAACTTTAATCGATAGTAGAGAGGTTGAGGATATTGTTTTAAATCGTCTCGATAATTTTATAGCAAATACAGGGGCTATCGTTCTAGAATGTGGCAATTATATTTCAATAACAAATTTACTAAATCAGTACTTCCAAAATGAGCCACCTTTCGCAGAAACAGGTAACAAGAAAAGTGAGTTTCCCGATGCTATAGTACTATTAGCTACAGAAGCATGGGCAAAAGAAGAAGATATTCAAGTATTAGCAGTTGCCAGCGATAAGGATTGGAAAAATTACTGTGACACATCAGCCAATATTGACTACATTGAAGACTTAGCTGATGCTCTAAGCAAATTCAATAAAGCAACAGCACCTTTTGCCTTTTTATCTTTTTTAACATCAAAAATAGACAGCTCTGATGATGAAGCCGTAGTTTTTATTAATAAAATTTATGATGAAGTTAGGTTCTATTTTTATGATTTTATACCAGAAATAGAGGCATACTCTTCTCATTACTGGGAACAAGATTGCTCTCATGGATGGTTAACTGACTTTGAATTAACTGATCATAATTTTAAAATCGTAGATCACGATAAAGATTATGTGGTTTTAGAGGTAAGCGCAAACATTACAGTAAAAGTTGAAGTTGATTTTTCTCTTTCTCATTATGACTCTATAGATCGAGATTATGTATTTCTTAAAAATATTACTAGAGTAGTTGATAAGCAATTTACTTCTGAAATATTAATTACTATATGTGGTGACTTAACAGGCAGCTTATCTGACTTAGATATTGAACAGGTTGAAGTTGTAAATCCTATTACTTCAGTAGACTTCGGTACATTAGAAATAGATTACGGCAAGGAAGATTAGTGGTATATAAAAACCAAAAAAAAGGACGCCTCTCAGCGTCCTTTTTCAAATCAAATACTTGAGCTAAAGATTACGCTTCAACGCCAGCATCTTGACCTTGATATTTTGCGTTTGCGTAGTCCCAGTTCACTAGTTTGTCTAGGAACGTATCAACATACTCAGGACGACGGTTACGATAGTCGATATAGTACGCATGTTCCCACACGTCACAAGTCAATACCGCTACTTGACCATGCGCTAATGGGGTATCAGCGTTAGCTGTTTTAGCGATTGATAGAGTACCGCCAACTTTATCAGCAACCAACCATGCCCAACCAGAACCAAACTGCGTCATTGCCGCGTTTTTGAACTCTTCACGGAATTTATCATAGCTACCAAAGGCTTCTTCGATTTTGCCTTTTAGATCGCCAGTAGGTTCGCCGCCGCCATTGGTAGGCGTCATGCAGTTCCAATAGAACGTGTGGTTCCATACTTGCGCTGCTTGGTTGAACATACCTTGTTTGCTGTCATCTTTAGCAGTCGCTACGATGATTTCTGACAACGTTTTGTCTTCTAGACCAGAACCAGGTAGCAATTCATTTAGCTTGTTTACATAGGCAGCATGATGCTTATCATGGTGAAATTCTAACGTTTCAGCACTGATGTACGGCTCAAGTGCGTTTTTTGCATACGGTAATTCTGGTAGAGTAATCTGTGACATATTATTTTATCCTTGCTAGGTTAGCCGTTGATATTCTTTTTGAGTCGCGCAGCAGTCGTTTATTTCTTAACTGCATAACTTACAGACAACGCAAATGTGAACGCGATACCTCTAAGTATTATTGACACTTATGACCGCAAGTTATTCGGCTAAATTGGCTGAGTTTATTGTTAATGAAGGTTATCGCTCGATGCGCTATCGCACAAGGTCATGTATTTATAAAGCAATCGAATAACTGTTTTTAAGTTATTGTTAATTTTAAATAAACAACTTATAAGCTATAATTCACTGTAGCTTGCCGCCTATTATAGCAAAAATTATATACAAAATCAGTTACTGAATGTTATAAGGCCGATTAGTTTGCAATTAGCTGTTCAAAAAAGATGGCTTATACTTTATTAGTAACTTTCTAATCAAACATAACCTTTACAATACAGCCTTTATATCATGGACTTATCTTATGAGTAACTCGCAAGTTGAAAGTACTTCAAATAAAACGACTCAGAATAATTTAAACCAAAATGAATGGATACTTGCCAGCAATAATAAAGGCAAATTGACAGAGTTTAAAAGGCTATTTGCGGAAGCTAACTTGGATGTGATTATTATTCCTCAAGGTCAGCTAGGCATTGAAGACGCGATTGAAGATGGGTTAAGCTTTATTGAAAATGCCATTATCAAAGCCCGTCATGCCAGTCGTATCAGTGGCAAGCCTGCTATTGCTGACGATTCAGGGCTGTGCGTACCCGTATTAGGTAATGCGCCTGGCATTTACTCAGCACGCTATGCCGGTGACCATGGCAATGATGCTTTGAATAATGCCAAGTTGATAACTGACTTACAGCCTATCCGCGCACAGCAGCTCGGTAAGCCAATCGAAGGGTTATTTGTTTGTGTATTGGCAATGGTGTGCCATGCTGATGATCCTTTGCCGATTATCGCGCAAGGCTTATGGCACGGTGAAATCTTGGAGCAGCCGCATGGCGATGGTGGCTTTGGTTATGATCCGCTGTTTTGGTTGCCAGATTTGCAAGCCAGTGCCGCAAGTTTAAGCGCAGCTGATAAAAATCGCAACAGTCATCGCGGACAAGCCATTCAATCGTTACTGGCACAATTATCATCATAAAGCCAAATATATGCCGAACTTTGTGTCTATTGATGTGCCATTTGCCTAAAACAGATAATTTTTACTTTAATTAAGAGATAGATTATACTGGCATACTTTTAAAATTTTATTAAAATACCCTATTCATTCCATGGCAATCGGCTGACCGCCCACGTTTGCGCGCTTGATTGCCAGCCATTTCAATCCTAAAGGTGTAATCAACATGGCTACAGATTTACAGATCACAACCAACAAGCTGTCTAATAAAGAGACTCAGTTGACGGTTAAAGTTCCAGTCGAAAAGATTCAAAATAAAGTTGAAGGTCGTATCCGCCAAGTGGCAAAAACGGCGAAAATTGATGGTTTCCGTAAAGGTAACGTACCAATGTCGCATATCCGCTCTCAGTACGGTGCTGGCATTCAACAAGAAGTTATCAACGATGTGATTCGTGATACCGTTTTTGAAGCGATTAAAGCTGAAGACATCCGCGCTGTTGGTATGCCAAACATCGATGATGTTAAACTTGAAGACGACTTTTTAGTGTATCAAGCGACTGTTGAAATCTTCCCAGAAATCGACGTCCAAGGTATCGATGAGATTGAAGTTGAGCGTCACACCGCGCAAGTGAGCGAAGAAGACGTTGACACCATGATTGAAAACCTACAAAAGCAACGTGAAGAATTCGTTGAGAAAAAAGGTAAAGCTGATAAAGGCAATCAGGTTATTTTTGACTTTGAAGGCTCAATCGACGGCGAAAAATTTGAAGGCGGCTCAAGCGAAGACTTCAAATTGGTTATCGGTAGCAACCAGATGATTCCTGGTTTTGAAGATGGCATCAAAGGCATGAAAGCGGGCGAAGAAAAAGTCATCGAAGTGACCTTCCCTGAAGAGTACCAAGCTGAAGAGTTGGCTGGTAAAGCGGCACAATTCAAAATCAACGTGAAGAAAGTTGAAAAATCACAGTTGCCTGAAATCAATGAAGAATTCTTAGAATTGTTCGGTGTAAAAGAAGGCGGCGTTGAGAAGTTAAAAGACGACGTGCGTAAAAATATGGAACGCGAAATCAAAAATGCTGCGCGTAGCCAAGTAAAACAAGCTACCTTTGATGCGTTGTTAGAAAAGAACGAATTTGAAGTACCAAACGCGATGCTTGAGCAAGAAATTGACCGTCAGCGCAGCATGATGATGCAACGTTTCTCACAGCAGTTTGGTTCAAACGCTGAAAGCTTTGACAAAAACATGCTACCGAATGAATTGTTTGAAGAGCAAGCCTTACGTGCCGCACGCCTTGGCATTATCGTAGCTCGCGTTATCGATACCAAAGGTCTAGAAGTAGATCAAGCCCGTGTTGAAAGCTTTATCAAAGAAGCGTCAGAAAACTACGAAGATCCAAGTGAAGTGATTGAATACTACACCAATGACAAGCAACAACGTGCCAACATTGAGTCTGTTGTATTAGAAGACCAAGTGGTTGATTATCTGATTGAGCAAGGTAAAGTCACTGATAAAGAAGTCAGCTACCAAGACCTATTGGCAGCTCAGCAACAACAGCAAGCCATGTAATATCGCGTTTTAGTATTTTTACTAAAACAGCGGTTTTACTGAAATAGCGGTTCTACTTCTGTGTTATTTAATGCCTCAACAGCGTTTGTTGGGGCATTTTTATTGGCAAATTATTAAGCTATTAAAGGCTTAGCCCTTGATAAATGAGCGCAGACGCCTTATTAATAGGGAAATATTTATCATTTGTCACATTAAAACCTTACTATTATCACAGTAAAAAAGTTACTATTACTGCAATTATTTTTCGCAACATTTTCTTAATATTATTGAACATCATCACTGTTGAGCTGTTATTAATATAAAGCCTCTTACAACAGGTCGTACAACAGACTGATTTTCATCATTTAATTTACGTTTTCATGGATAGGATATTGCTATGACCGATTATGATCGCATCACCTCTAACCCACACTTTGATACCTTATTGGGCGCGCAAAATGCCCGAAACGCATTGGTGCCAATGGTTGTTGAACAGTCATCACGTGGCGAGCGCTCATTTGATATTTTCTCGCGCCTGTTGCGTGAACGTGTCATCTTTTTGACCGGTGAAGTCGAAGACAATATGGCAAATCTTATTGTTGCTCAGTTGCTATTCTTAGAAGCTGAAAACCCAGATAAAGACATTCACTTATATATCAACTCGCCAGGTGGCGTAGTAACTGCCGGTATGGCGATTTATGACACCATGAACTTTATCAAGCCTGACGTATCGACTATTTGCTTAGGTCAAGCCGCATCAATGGGTTCATTCTTACTATCGGCTGGCGCGAAAGGCAAACGGTATGCCCTTGCCAATTCACGGGTGATGATTCACCAGCCATTAGGCGGTTTCCGTGGTCAAGCATCGGATATCGAAATTCACGCCCGTGAAATCATTGAACTAAAAGCCAAGCTCAATCGCTTGCTGGCTGAACATACGGGTCAGCCTATTGAGCGCCTAGACAAAGATACCGACCGTGATAACTTTATGAGTGCGCAAGCAGCAAAAGATTATGGTTTGGTTGATGCGGTATTAGAGCGTCGCCCAGCGTCTTTGTAAGACTTTATCTTTAGAAGTCTTAGCTTTTGCAAGACTTATGGGATAAAAGCGGCTCAGTATTACAGTTAACCGTGATGACCCGATTCTTTGTAGTCAGTTTTCAATAACTGTTTTAGAAGGCAACTTTATAAGATAGCTTCACGCCATTTATAGTGAGCTATCTTTAATGCAGTACCTTTAGTAAGGTATTTCTAATAAGGTACCTGTGATGAAGTTGCCGTCTTGATACGTTTTATTGTCAGCTGACTATAGAAGCTTTAATTTTTAGGAGTGCCTTTATATGGCAGAAGATAAAACCCCGCATTGCTCGTTTTGCGGTAAAGCCAAAAGCGAAGTCAAACAACTGATTGCCGCTGATGATGCCAATATCTGTAATGAATGTATTGAACTGTGCACCGATCTGATTGCAGACAGTGCAGACAGCGAGCATGCAGATAGTGATACTGACAGCGCTTGGATTGATAAAAAATTACCAACGCCGAAGCAATTGCGCGCAAAACTCGATGAATATGTCATTGGACAAGATGCGGCTAAAAAAGCATTGGCAGTGGCGGTTTATAACCATTATAAACGCCTAAAAGTCAGTCAAACTTTTGCCAATGACCGCAAAAAAGCCAAAATTGGTGCTGATGATGCGATGGTTGAACTATCAAAAAGTAATATTTTGCTAATCGGTCCGACCGGTTCTGGTAAAACATTACTGGCGCAAACTTTAGCGCGTCTGCTTGATGTCCCATTTGCTATGGCAGATGCCACCACCTTGACAGAAGCTGGTTATGTGGGTGAAGACGTTGAAAACATCGTCCAAAAGCTATTGCAAGCGTCAGATTATGACGTGAGTAAGGCGGAACAAGGTATCATCTATATTGATGAGATTGATAAAATCAGTAAAAAAGGCGACAACCCGTCTATCACGCGTGACGTATCAGGCGAAGGCGTTCAGCAAGCGTTGCTTAAACTAATCGAAGGTACAGTTGCTGCTATTCCACCGCATGGTGGTCGCAAGCATCCGCAGCAAGAGCTGATTCAAGTCGATACCAGCAATATTCTAATTATTGTTGGTGGCGCATTTGCTGGTCTTGATAAAGTTATTCAGCAACGTACTGAAAAAACAGGTATTGGCTTTAATGCTGATGTCAGCTCGAAGGATGACAGTAAGCGCAGCTCTGATTTGTTACAACAAGTCGAGCCTGAAGACTTAATTAAATTTGGTTTGATTCCAGAATTGATTGGTCGTTTGCCGGTACTTGCTGCCCTAGAAGAATTGGACGAAGCGGCACTGGTACAGATATTGACTGAGCCAAAAAATGCCTTGGTAAAACAGTATCAGTATCTATTTGATATGGAAGGCGCTGAAATTGTCTTCACTAAAGAAGCCCTTGACGCAATTGCTAAAAAAGCCATGGCACGCAAAACAGGGGCACGTGGTTTGCGCTCTATCGTTGAAAATGTACTGCTTGAAACTATGTATGAGCTGCCATCAATGGAAAACGCTACCATGGTGACAGTAGATAAAGAAGTGATTAATGACGGTAAAGCACCGCACATTACCCTATCTACTGATGATGCAGATCAGGTAGCAGTAGAGTTATAATGCTATTTAGCGGATAAATGAAACATCCACGATAGCTGTGATTTGCAGTGGCTGTAGTTCTTAATCACTATAAATAAAAATAGCGCCCCAGCTTTATACAGCTGGGGCGCTTTTTTTATTTTTTAAAACTATTGGCAATCCATGGCTTTTATTAGTTAAAAATAAATTTAATCAATACTCAGTCACACGAACTTATTATTTTGTTGCGTTTCACAACATTTAATATTCAAGTTCTTGCTATAATAATGTTACAGATACCTTACTTGCTATTTATATTAAGGCAATTATGTATATCAGGATTGCTGTAAACTTATCAACGTTTTTATTTATATTAAAAGCAAAGTATGGACAGCATGGTGCATAACATAGCAGATAAAACCAATTTTACATATTATTTTTGATACTAAGGATATGCCAATGAAAAATCTTTCATCAGCCAAGCCCACAGTCCTTATGGCGGCTATCTTTGCAATCAGTGTGGCAGCAGTCAGCGGCTGTAGTAATGGCAATGACACTAAAGCGACGGATCGTGTAGAAGAAGCGGCAGCAATAGCGCGCGTACAAGCGCTAGAAGCGCGTGCTACTGAATTAAAAGGCAATATGCCAGCGGCATCTGATGGCAATGCAGCTACTACTGATACGGCGGCAGCCAGTGGAAAACCAGTGATTAAAATGCCGGATATCGCTACCATTCCGGATGATGAATATGGCGCAGCGGTACGTCGCGGCTTACAAATTGCCAATCATACCGGGCAAGAATTACCCAATAATGTGGGCAATAAACTAAATTGTACCAGCTGTCACTTGGGTAATGGCTCAGAGGCGTATGCAGCGCCTTGGAACAATATGACCAGCATTTATCCTGTGTATCGCTCGCGCGCTGGACGTATTAATGTGATTCAAGAGCGTATTAACGGCTGTTTTGAGCGCTCGATGAACGGTAAAGCGCTTGAGCTTGGCTCTGACGATATGAACGCGATGGTGGCTTATATGAGCTGGTTGTCGCAGGATATGCCGTTTGGCGTGTCACCTGAAGGTCGCGGCTTTGTCAAAGTTGATAAGAGCTTAACCCCAAATACAGACAATGGCAAAAAGCTGTTTGCAGAAAAATGTAGCGTCTGTCATGGTGCCAATGGTGAAGGTCAATACAAAGATGATGGCAGCTATATCTACCCTGCCGTCGCCGGTGATGACTCATTTAATGATGGCGCAGGTATGGCGCGTACTTATACCGCCGCCGCATTTATCAAAGGTAAAATGCCGTTTGGACAAGGCAATACCTTAACAGACCAAGAAGCAGTCGATATTGCTGGTTACTTTACTCATTTGCCACGTCCAGTAAAAGCCAATAAAGACAAAGACTGGCCAAAAGGCGATGCGCCAAAAGACGTACGCCGCTAAGCCCTGAACTGATGCCCTGAGCTAATACACAGTGTTAAGCATTAATGAATAAGTTCGTATCGTAAAAAAGCCCCACTATTTTAGTAACGGGGCTTTTTATTATAAATTTTTAATACATTGTACTATCAAAAATATTGCCATTATTAAGGCAATTTCATATCACCATCGACTAGCCAGCCTACTCGGCGCATCATATAAGCGACTAACCAAGCAATAATCGCAGGCAATACGAACATTAATAAGATAATTGCCGTCCATAATTGCGTGGTACTCATAACACCTTGCGACGCTTCAATCACGCCAAATACGCCCACTAATCCAGCCGTTCCCATACCTGCACCCGTTGCTGTACATGCTAGCCCAAAGCCCACTGTGGCAATAGGTCCAACAATGGCACTAGCGACCACTGCTGGCAATAAAATCAGGGGTTTTTTGAGTACATTTGGAATCTGCAGCATGCTGGTGCCCAGTCCTTGCGAAATAACACCGCTTACGCCATTGTCTTTAAAACTGGCTACCGCAAAGCCAATCATATGCGCCGCGCAGCCTACGACGGCAGCACCGCCTGCAACACCACCTAGTCCAATCGCAATACAAATTGCGGCGCTTGATGTTGGCATGGTTAATAAAATACCGACCACCACCGCAATGACGATGCCCATTAATAACGGCTGCAATGTGGTTGCCGCTTGAATACCTTGCCCAATGGTATCTACTGCCGCCACGATAGGCGGATTAAGCAGCGCACATACCGCTAAAGCCACGGCACAAACCATCAATGGTATCAGCAAAATATCAAGTTTGGTCTTACCCGCCACCCAAGTTCCTGCCCGATAAGCGAATACTGAAGCCAAATACGCACCAATCGGATTGCCGGGCAGCGCCACGAAGGTTGCCGGACCTGCTTCTTGCGGCATAAATAAAGTGCCTGCCATCAGCGCCTCAGAATGCGCGCCAAGCATCCCTGCTACCAAACAGCTGAGCATCACCAGCGTCGGCGCTTTAAGATAATAAGCAATGCCAACGCCAATACCAGCACCCATCAATACCGATGCCAGTTTGCCCACTGCCACCAGTGCTGGCAGATTGACCCAACCGCCAATTTGCGAGATGATTAGTCCAGCAATTAAGGTCACGAATAAGCCAAGCGCCATACCGGTAAAAGCATCGATAAAATACTTTTGAAAAAATGATTTAATAGCGCTGGTAGGTGGCACGGTAGAATCGGATACAGTCATATCAATGCTCTTAATTTAATAGTGCGCTTAATGTAATTTAGAATAAAAGGCTGAATATAAAGTGACATTGCAAAAGAGAACATACAAAAAAAATGTATAAAAAAAGCGTCTTAACCCGACGCTTTTTTAATGAATAAGTACTGCTAAAACAGCTGCTAAAATAATTGACGCTAAAACGAACGCTTAACGACGCTGCTCAACAATAATGGAATCAATACCATTATTTTGTAAGCGCTGCTGAGCCGTAGTAACTGCTTGACGATTATTCATCGGGCGCGAAATAACTTGATAAATAGGTGCACCATTACTGGTGGTGTTTTTGACCACTTTAGCATCGACGCCTGCCATTAATACTTGTGCGCGGCGACGATCAGCTTCGTCAGCATTGCCAAAGCTATTAATTTGTAAAATGTACGTTGCTGACGGCTGGGCTTTTTGAACACTTGCCGTACCAGCGCCTGCTGTATTCGACTTTGATTGTCCGCTGTTATTGCTGGTTGTATTACCGGAATTACCAGCAGGCGTTGACCCATCGTAGGTTTCATTTTCTTCAATAATAACGATATCCGCTTCATTATTACTATTAGCAGCGTTATTACGACTTGGCTCAGTGTTGCTGTTGTCAGGACTGACATCCGTATTTGCAGTGCTACCTTCAGGCTGAGTCAATACCACGTCCGGCTCAAACGTATTGCTACCTGCCTCATTACTACCCGCCTCGCCTAACGCTTCATCAGGAATGGTCGCCATTTCTTGTGTCGGTAAAATATCATAAAACTCATAATCAACATTATCAGTATCCGTATTTACACGCGGCTGAACTTGCTTATTAGCCTCTGCTACGCCTTTATCAGCGGGGCTAAAGTCAAACAATGGCGACAGATATAGAAATACCCCGATCATCAGCGTTAGTACCGCACCAACGAACATCCATAATAAGCCTGATACGCTACTGGTTTTGCGCTTTTCAGTGGCACCTTTGGGTTTTTTGGCTAACATGGATTGCACTCTCCCTACTGAGTCTGTCAATATTTCTGTCGATGATTTTATTAATAATTCTGTTAATAATAATGCGCGACTTTTATAACCAAAATTATAAAAGTCGCGTTTTAAATGAGTTTAGCTATGATAAATAACTCTATCTAAGTCGGTGCTAGATGCTAAATGTTATGTGCTAGGTGCTAACAGCTACATACTAGACGGTGCCGATAAGCCGAGTAAGCCCAGACCATTTGCCAATACTTGACGCACCGCTTTCGATAAGCGCAAACGTGCCTGCATCATGTCCAGCTCTGCTTGCGTCGGTATCTCACCTGAGGTTAAGCTCAATGGCAAGATACGATTGGTGTCATACCAACCGTGAAACAACGCCGCCAACTCTTTTAGATAATTGGTCAACACATGCGGCTCATAGCCCGTTGCTGCGCGTAATAAAGTAGCAGGATAAGCGGCAAGCAATTTAATCACTTCTTCTTCAGCAGGAGCCGTTAACAATGCTTGCTGCTGCGCGCCAACGGCATCATCGACAACCAGACCACTGGCAGCCAGCTTGTCTAACACGCGGCATACGCGCGCATGAGCATACTGAATATAATAGACTAAATTGTCTTTGCTTTGTGATTTGGCAAGTTCTAAATCAAAGTCAACGTGCACTTCAGGTTTACGCGCCACATAATAAAAACGCGCCGCATCATTACCAACCTCAGAACGTAACTCGCGTAAGGTAACAAATTTGCCTGAACGTGAAGACATTTGTACTTTTTCATCACCGCGCCATAACGCCACAAACTGCACCAACACCACATCAAGGCGCTCAGCATCAATACCCAGCGCAAGTAGTGCTGCTTTCACACGCGGTATATAGCCATGATGGTCAGCACCCCAAACGTTAACGACTTTATCAAAGCCGCGATCGAACTTATTTTTATGATAGGCAATATCAGAAGCAAAATAAGTGCTTTGACCGTTAGCACGGCGCACAACGCGGTCTTTTTCATCGCCAAAGTCGGTCGATTTAAACCAAATATTACCGTCTTTTTCGTAGAGATAGCCTTTTTCATCGAGCACTTGCAACACGGGTGCAATCTCAGCATCGATAGATCGTTCGCTAAACCAGCACTCGTAATTGACCCCAAAGTCACTAAGGTCATCTTTAATATCTGCCAAAATACTGGTCAACGCCGCATTTAAAAACAGCTCGTAACCATCGCCTAACAACGCTTTACTATTGGCAATCAGCCCATCAATATGCGCTTCTTTATCGCCCGATAATACAACTTTTTCGCCATCTGCATTAATTTCAAACACCGCATCAGCAGGTGCATCTTTAGCAATTTGCGCAAAAGAATGCACATAGCTGTTGCCATGCTGCGTAGTTACCGTGTTAGCGATATCACGTACATAGTCGCCTTGATAACCGTTTACAGGGAATACAATCGCTTCGCCATTGGCTTCTAGGTAACGCAAATAAGTACTGGTCGCTAGAATATCCATCTGCCGACCAGCATCATTAACGTAATATTCACGGGTAACGTCATAACCGACGGCTTGTAGCAAGTTTGCCACGCTCATGCCAAATGCCGCACCGCGACCATGACCCACGTGCAGGCTTGAAGTCGGATTGGCAGACACAAATTCTACTTGGACTTTTTGTCCTTCAAACTGGTTGCTTAAACCAAATCGCTCTTGCAGCGCAAAAATATCGTCTAATACGGCAAATTTTGCTTCGGCATTTAAAAAGACGTTAATAAAACCAGGACCTGCAATATCGACTTGGCGGATATCTTTATTCTCCGGCAGAGCATTAACGATTTTTTCTGCCAACGCGCGCGGATTGGTCTTTGCAGCTTTTGCTGCGGTCATGGCAATGTTACTCGCAAAATCACCATGGCTGGTGTCTTTGGTGCGGGTAATCTGACTGTTATTCTGCCAGTCGGCGGGTAACGCCCCTTCTTTTTTTAAAACGTTAATAGCATCGTCGAATAGTGAGGCTAACGTATCAATCTGGGCTTGTGACATAAGATTATAAACTCGGATAAATTATACGAAAAAATAATAAGTGATACGAAAAGATAAGTAACCTGTAAATATAACAAGCTTTACGCTGTATTGCACCATTTGCACCAAAAATAGGCTTAAATTCTTATATTTATGGCTACTAGTGATTACTGTTTGTGGCTACTGGTCGCTATTTTTAATATTAACAAAAATTAAAAGTAGTATTTTAAATAGAAGATTGTAGCATTCCTGTTGCCTAAGGACTGCCAAGCATTTATAGCGCTCATATTCCGCGCTATAATTGGGCTTTATTTTTGGAAAATACCGCCATGTTTGCCATTGCTGAAAGTACAGTCACCAGTTGGGGGCTGTATATTTTACTACCGATCTTTATTGCCTTTTTATTCTTTATTATTTGGGATCTCTCCAAACAATCTGGCGCTGGGCGTGCGGGTACCTTTTGGATGTTCTTAGCGTTAGGCGCAGGTTTTATTGGCTTTATCCTTAAAATGTTACTCGAAGTTGCTTTTCAAAAATGGTTTATTTAAACCCTTTGATCTAAGCTTATCGGGTAGTCATTTACCTATTTGCAATAATTGTTGCGCGCTTGGGTGCAGAGTAACCTTCAATGGTTTTGCTTGGATCAGTAGGATCAAGAAAATCGCTTAGTGATTGGTAGCTCATCCAGTCGGTTTGGCGCTGCTCATCGGTTGAAGTCACTGCCACATCGACGCAGCGCACATTGGTAAAGCCGACCTTTTCTAGCCAGCCTATTAATGCCGCAACCGATGGTAAAAAGTACACATTATTCATCTGTGCGTAGCGATCTTGCGGCACCAATACGCTATTGGCATCGCCATCAATGACTAATGTTTCTAGCACCAGCTCGCCGCCGTTAACCAGCTGACCGCGCAGCTGCTGTAAATGCTCAAACGGCGATTGGCGATGATAGAGCACGCCCATGCTAAAAACCGTATCAAACAGCTGACTGTGCGTAGGCAACGCCTCTAACGGCACAGGAATATAATGGGTACGATAACTGTTCTCAGCATTTGCATCAGCCGCGCCCACAAAATGTCGAAACGCCATAAATTGATGATAAAACAAACAGGACGGATCCACGATAATGACCGTCTCTGCGCCCGCACCTGCCATACGCCAACCGTGATAACCAGAGCCACCGCCTACATCGAGTACCCGTCGACCTTTTAGATTACCCAAATGCGGTGCAACTCGTCGCCATTTCCAATCGCTGTGCCATTCGGTATCAATAAAAATAGGCTGACTTTGTTCATGTATTGAGCCACTATCGGAATTTTGATTGCTATCTATTTCACCACTATCAATCTGACTGCTGCCAATTTGGAAAGGTCCTTTGCGCCACGGCATAAGTTGCTTAAGTAACGCCAGTGTTTGCTTACGCTCAGAATCACTTAACACCACATTAATAGTTAACGTATCGCTGTCTAGCGCCACACTCTCAGCAACTACGGTCGGCAACCGTGCCACTGCTGCTTGATACGCAGGCGCATGAGCATAGTTACTTCTATCCTTAATATGGCGTAACCATTCTGGCAATAAAGTGAGCCATTCATAGGCGCTCGGATGCGTTTGCGCCAGTGTTAATAAGGTTAAATACAACTCACGCTCAGCGCGGACAATAGTGTCATTCATCATAAAGCGGTTACCGAGATTGCTAGAAATTAAAATAAAATGGGTTAAGCATAAAACGTTATTTAAACGCTTCTGTTATTTAAACGCTACTATAGAGACGAAGTTTAAAAACTGAAACCACGTTAAATGACGCGCAAAGCCCACGTTATCCAAGCGCTCATGATGTTCATCCAAAGTATCTGTAATCAATACGTTTTCTAGCGCATTACGTTTGCCGCTGATTTCCATCTCGCTATAACCATTTGCCCGTTTAAAATCATAATAGCGCTCAACCAGCCACGCATCCGCTTGCTCATCAAAGGCATGGGTTTTTTCGGTTAATACTAAAATGCCACCGTTACTTAATGCGGCATAAATCTTTTCAAGAACCGCCACCCGATCTGCAGCCGGTAAAAACTGTAGCGTTAAATTGAGAATGACCATATCGCACGGCTCAAGCTCAAGTGCTCTAATATCCGCAGTGATAACTTCAATATCATGCTCAGGATAATTATTGGTCAATAAAGTTTGCGCCTCAGTTGTCATCGCAGGCGAAATATCGACTGCTTTAATCTGTAAATCGTGCGGCGCAAACTCGCCTGCCAGCGCCATACTAGCGCCACCAAGCGAGCAGCCCAAATCATAAATACGGCTTACGCGCTGACCATTACTGGTTTGTTGACGGTACTTGCAATGGCGACGCGCCAATATCGGTAACATGGCTAATACTTGCCCGTAACCCGGTACGCTGCGACGAATCATATCTGGAAAGCAAGCAACGACTTGCTCATCAAAAGAAAACCGTGCTGCCTTATCAAGGGGCGTGGTAAATAAGGTATCGTGTTGGATAGTCTCACGTTTGACAGCTTCGAGTTGGACAGTAGCGTCAGGCTGGTGGCTAGATTGACTCATGGAACGGCTCATTTTTATACGTAGCAAAGGCTTATTATAACATTACTGTTTGTTACTTATAATCTTCTGCCTGCCTGCTAAGCTAAATACAGCAGATTAAAGCAAATTTTTATCATTTTTATAACCAAGATTATTAATCCCAAATTCATAACGACAAAATAGGATCATTTATGCAAAATATTATTTTAGGTGGTGGCTGTTTTTGGTGCACCGAATCGGTATTTTTGTCTCTAAAAGGCGTACAGTCAGTAGTATCCGGATATATGGGCGGCGAAGCAGCAACTGCCAACTATCAAGCCGTTTGTGGCGGGAATACAGGACACGTTGAAGTGATTAATATCACCTTTGATGAGTCTATTTTACCGCTAGAAGTGCTGCTTGATGTCTTTTTTGGCACACATGATCCCACCACCAAAGACCGTCAAGGTAACGATGTTGGTAGCCAATATCGCAGCGTAGTATTTTATACTGATGAAACCCAAAAACCGACGATTGATCGCACCATTAATAAGCTGCGCGATATGGGGCTAAATATCGTCACGGAAGTGCATCCGGCGGTTGAATTTTACGAAGCCGAAGAGGTACATCAAGACTTCTTTAACCGCAACCCGACTCAAGCGTATTGCAACTTTGCTATTCCACCAAAACTTGCCAAACTTCGTAAAGAGTTCAGCCAATATATGACCAATTAGCATCATTTTTTGTGAAAAGCGCGGCTTGCTAAATAGGCGATGGTTAACTAATGATGGAGTCAATGAATGAAAATATTCGTTAGTCTTATGAGCTTAATCGCCTTGTTATTGGTTGTACTGCCGGGACCTCTACATAAATTTGATGTCATTAATTTAAGCACTGCTTTTATGGGGTTTAAATTTGGTATCTACGCCGGTGTTACCGTGCTTATTTTGCTCGGATTACAGTTCCTATTTATGCGTAAAACGACAACCATTGGCAGTGCCATAATCGCAATTTTATGTGCGGCTATCGCCATTGCCCTGCCACTGGTTATGATAAGTAAAGGCAAAAGCGTCCCGCCTATTCATGATATTTCAACCGACTTAGTCAACCCACCTGAATTCGTGGCGATTGCACCCTTGCGCGCGGACGCCCCAAATCCAGTGGCATATGATGGAGCCCAGACCGCAGAGCAGCAACGTCAAGCCTATCCTGAACTTGAAACCTTGAACTATGCACAATCAAAAACTGAGCTCATGAGTGCAATGGAGCAAGCTATTAATAATTTGGGTTGGGAGTTGGTGAATATTGACCTTAGCACAGGAATTATCGAAGCCACAGAGACAACCACATGGTTTGGATTTAAGGACGATATCATCGTACGTATTCATGATACAGGGGATGAGCGTTTGATTGATATTCGCAGCAAATCGCGCGTTGGTGCTAGCGATTTAGGCAAAAATGCAGCGCGTATTCATACTTTAATTAAAGAGTTAAACGCGGTGCTGTACTAAAAAAATAAACCTGTATTTAGCAATCAAAATTGATGAGGTAACTCATAAAAGATTCTTTTTTCACCTTAATTCTTTTAGCGTTTTTCTCATTTGATATAAGAAGCGTTATTTATAACGTCCATTGATAATTAAAACCATTCTAAGTAAAGGGAAGTATATGACACCTGAATTTTGGCAACAGCGCTGGCAAGACAAAAGAATTGGCTTTAATCAACCTGACGTAAACCCATTATTAATCAGCTACTTTAATCAGTTAGACTTGCCAGCCGGTAGCCGAGTATTGGTACCACTGTGCGGTAAATCCATTGATATGGTTTGGCTGGCTACGCAAGGCTATGATGTCGTGGGCATTGAGCTGGTTGAATCAGCGATTCAAGAATTTTTTGCTGAACAAGCAGTTGCTTATAGTGTTAGAGCCGATAGTAAGAATCCAAATAATAAATGCTACAAAGGCGAGATTGCAGGTCGAACGGTAGAGTTATGGGTGGCTGATATCTTTACGTTATCTGCCGCTACTATCGGTCACGTCGATGCGGTATATGATCGAGCAGCATTGATTGCGATGCCTAAAGAGATGCGCCCAAAATATAGCGAACAGGTCTGTCTGCTTAGTCAAAATGCCGCTCAGCTGTTATTAACGCTTAATTATGACCAAAATGAGTGGGCAGGACCGCCCTTTTCAATCACTCAAGAGCAAGTTCAGCAGTATTATGCTGCACATTACAGCATTGTGGAGCTGGAAGGTGAGCCATCAACTTTAAATGCTGCACCAGAGATGGCAGTGACTGAGCATGTTTGGTTATTAACTGAGTAAAAATAGCACTCATGTCGGTCATTTTTTAATCTATACTTATTCTTATAATAACAATTTGAGTCTTTATTTTTATCATAGTTGCACTACTATTTCACGCACTTATACAGTATGGTCATGCTTAGCAGCCACACCCTCTATTAATCTTGTTATCAATTTTTTCACTTCTGCTATACTTATTATTTATAGGATATCTCTATGCGTTTGTCTACTTTATCATTACTTAGTGCTGCCATTGGCATTAGTATCATGAGCACAGCCCAAGCCGCAAGTCCGCCAGCACCCAATTTATCGAACGCTGAGCTGCAACAATGCCTAAATACGCTAAAAAATAGCAGTCAGTTTCGCGGTGTTTCTGACTCTACTTTTGAACGTTATCGCCCAAGCCAGCCCGACCCTAGTGTGATTCAATCACTCAATTATCAGCCTGAATTTCGTAAAGATATTTGGGATTATTTATCGGTATTAGTCGATAAAGAGCGCGTTGATGATGGTATTCGCGCCAAACGTCAGTGGGCAGATACGCTGCGCCAAATTGAATCGCGTTATGGGGTAAAAGCTGAGCACGTGTTAGGCGTTTGGGGCGTGGAGTCTAACTTTGGGCAAACCCTTGGCAAAAAACCATTGTTTGAATCGTTAGCAACGTTATCGTGTTTTGATCGCCGTCAAAGCTACTTCCGCGGTGAATATGCCAATGCGCTTAAAATTGTCCAAAACGGTGATATCAACCCAAATGATATGACCGGTTCTTGGGCAGGTGCCTTTGGACAGACGCAGTTTATGCCCAGTACCTTTTTAGAATTGGCAGTCGATTTTGATGGTGATGGTCGCCGTGATTTGGTTAACAGTGTCCCTGATGCGCTCGCGTCTACTGCTAACTTCTTATCAAAGCGTGGCTACCGTTCAGGCGAAACGTGGGGTTATGAGGTGAAATTACCGAATGGTTTTTGGGCAGCGTCTAACCGTAAAGACAAAAAATCCATGAGCCATTGGCGCAGTCAAGGCTTAACCCTTGCTAATGGGGGCACGCTGCCTTCTGATTTGAGCAGCGCAGGATTGTTATTACCAGCTGGCAAAGATGGTCCAGCATTTTTAGTCGGTAAAAACTTTGACACCTTCTATTCTTATAATGCCTCTGAAAGTTATGCGTTAGCCATTGCTCATCTATCTGATTTGATTACCCGTGAGAATAGCAGTAAGACTGACTTTATAACGGCGTGGCCAACGGATGATGCTGGTATTAGTCGCCAACAAGCTAAAGATATCCAACAAGCACTGCTAAATGCAGGCTACGATATTGGTGGTGTAGATGGCATTATTGGTGATAATACTCGTACTGCAATTCAGCAGTACCAAACCAGCCGCGGCATTTTTCCTGCGGACGGGCGTGCTGGTCAAAAGTTCTATCGAATGATTGCCGGTAATACTGTCACCAGCAAAACCAATTCTTCAGATCGTATGGGTCAGCTGATTCAACAACAGACCATTACACCTACTCCTAGTGTGTCCACATTTCCCGCAGCGAGCCAAACGCCAAGAAAAAGCAATGTTCGCTATCGCCGCGTTGCTGGTGCTGATGGCGTTATCCGCTTGGTACGGGTGGATGAAGGTTCTTAACAGAAGATCCTAGTTTACTACTAACTAGCATCCTGTTAGCTAAGATAGATAAAAAAATCCACGCTCAGGTAGCGTGGATTTTTTATAGGGTAAGCCTGATAAACAATGCCTATTTAATAATTGGCAGTTAAACAATAGGTGGCGGATTGGGCTTACCGTTTTCCCCATCCCAATTTTCGCGAGCATTTTCATCGAGATCAGCAGGGGTTTTAGGCTCCCATTTACCATTCTCTCTCCACGTTGCATCGCCCCAATCGTCTTTCTCTTTTTCATCCCAGTCGTCATAGACTTTACTAGGATCAATCCCGCGGCGCTTCATGTCTGCTACTTGTTCTTCTAAGGTATGAAACTGCTCTGTATCATGCATGGTCTTCTCTAAGCCTTCTAATTCTTTTTTTAATTTGTCTCTGCTTGCATCATCCATTATAAACTCCTTCTTACTCATTATTATTAGTCGCCAAACTGCCGATCATAAACTGATTCTCTATTCAACTACCCTACTTGCTTTAGTTACTTAGTTGCTTTAGTGGGTGCTCCATTGAATCTTAAACGCTTTATTTATCTAGTAGCAGTTTAACAAATCGACCATTAGCTTCAGCTATGTCTTATTATCAACAGTACTATACTGCTATACAACCTGTGACACGTAGGTTTTATATTACAAAACGTAGCGAGCGCTTTTATGTTGTTAGCGACTGTATGGCATACAAACCTAAAAGCGACGATATCAACGGTGAGACTTGTAGAAGATAAAATAAAAAGATAATAGAGCCACTAAGCCCTTGTATGCCTCTACTAAAGCAATGAGTTATTGAGATAACTAATCGAGAGTAAGAGGAATGACATCTATTGCGGCATGATTAGGGCAGATTGACTGTCCCGATATATTTTTTTGGCATAATAGGTCAGCTTCCACAATTCTTGCGAGGGGCGCGAGCCAATTGCAGACAGTTCAATCCAATTGGCTGTCACCAGTAGTCGTTGCAATATTAGTAGATCATCTTGGCTTATCTGGCAGCGCGCAACGGCATGGACGTTTGGCATCTGTTGTTTGATCTCTGTCTCAACTTTCGCAGTGATCAGGCGATTGATGCTGCTTTTTAGCCCATAACTGGTGAATGCTAACGATATTTGCATCAACGCCTGTAATATCTCTTGCCACGTACAACGTAATGAGCTGCTCACATCGGTTAAGTTGCCCCCTTCATAAGCTTGAGCGGTGTAACTAAATTCAAACGTGTCTGTTGGGTCTAACGCTTCGGTTATGTTATCAACGCTTTCAAGCTTAACGGGGCTATGGTCGATGTTGGCAGACACAGATAAATGAGGCGTCGCCAACGATGGCACACTCGTGCGTAAGGTCGCTTTATCTCCAGCCGTCTCTCTTATCCAGCTTAACGCCGGATAATTTGCCAATAAAGTATCATAAGTATGGGTAAGCAATCGATCAATATCCAGATTGCTTGTATAGTAGTGAATACCGATATTCTGGCGTTCAACCAAGCGAATAAAGTCTTTTAGCTGCGGGCTGATATCGGCATTTTCGCGGTGACTTTTGATAAATATCAGCATCGGCTTAAGCTTTGCTTTGGCGCTCAGGTAGCTTAAGTGCATCTGACTCACACCCGTATTTTGCGTTGCCCCGTAGCTATCCCCAATGACCAATAACGTATAATCGCAGTTATCAATACATTGGCGACCATATAGTGCCGCCTTGGGCAGCTCCCCTGACACATCATAGGTTAAAAAAGCGCGCGCTTGAAAAAATATCGCCACACTATCCAATACCAACGACTGATCGTTAGCTGCACATATAACATGAAGGTGATGACGACGAGTAAGCAAAAAAAAACCTCTATGGCGTTGCTAGCAATAATGATTAGGGTATCAAAAAACTTCTTAACCTAAGCCTAGCATAGTCCTATGACAGCGCGAATATTTAAGACAACAACCGTCTATTATAACCTTGTTATAACAATGGATATAGCCTCTTTTAGGCTTTGTTATCATAAAAAATAAATATAGGCTTAGCGTAAATAATAAACTTGTCTGTCGACACCGACCAATTGTTGTACCAACACTATTAAAAACGCATCGTATTTACTGGCATAAAAAGTTAAGGGTAAGTTATTGGGCTGACTATTATCATCTATTGGTTTAGCCAATAGCTCATGCTCAACTAATAATGACTGCACACGGGCAGCAATAGCTTGACCTGAGTCCACTATCTGCATTGATAGCTGTTGTTTATCGATTTCAGCCTGTAAAAATGCTTTAAAAAAAGGATAATGGGTACAGCCTAATACCAGATAGTCTACCTGATTATCGGCAAAGTTTCGCACTTGCTCGCGTAAGCACGCTGCTGTCTCACTATTTTTGGGCATGCCTGCCTCTACCCAAGGTACAAGCATAGGGTCAAAATATTTAGTCACCGTCGTCTGATAAGGAATGGCTACTTCATTGATAACCTTATTTAATAAGGTACCATTTAGCGTGGCTTTGGTCGCCAGTACTGCCACATGACCGCTTTGACTGGCTAATACCGCAGGCTTTAATGCCGGAACCAAACCCACTATCGGTAACTGCGGATAATGACGGCGCGCGGCATCCAACGCATGAGCAGAAGCACTATTGCATGCAATCACAATCAGCTTACAGCCTTGCTCATACAACCAAGTTACAGCGGCTAAGGTTAGCGCCTCAATATCGCTACTATCACGATTGCCATAAGGCACATGCAAGGTATCGGCATAATAGACATAACGTTCAGCCGGCAGCTGTTCCGCTAGATGGTTATAAACGGACAAACCGCCCACCCCAGAGTCGAATAATCCAATCGGGGCATTGCGTTTATGGTCAGTCATGCGACTATCAGGATGAACAGATAACACTTGCGAACTCATGTGCGGCTCGACCCAGCAAAAGGATAATATATGTGGGCTTATTTTAGCACCATTTCCTCATCTTATAGCGTTCCGTTTACCTGACTATTCTGAATACTAAATCAAGAAAAATAAATCATAAGCTTTAACTTATAATCCTGGTAAGCCTATAATCAAAAACCTAGATTATTCATCAATCGGCATGGTAATGGTATAAGCTTGATTGCCACTGTATAAGGTTAAAACAGTGATGCCATTTTGCTCACTAAGCTCACCGATTTCGGTTAAATGATAAAAAGCATTGCGCCCAATCAGCGCCATTAATCCCTGCCGGACTGGCATATAAGGGCGAATCTCTGGCTCAGCATGATTTGTTTGCGCGGCGCTATGCTCATTACTTGCATGATAAGCACGTAAACTAATTTGATGCGCCTCATCCAAGCGCACCACATCGCCCGTGCTAGTGGTGAATTCTAGCCAGCTTACGTCATTCTCTGTGACGATACCGACATCATTGATGAACAGAGGCACATCTTCTACTTGAATACGCAGTAATTGTACGGGCGTTTTTAAAAAGTATTCACTCACACCATCCTTCTCTTCTTGCCATAAAATAGTAGCAAATAAACTAACCAATGACTCACGGGTCACTTTGCTGCCCTCGTGCCACCATTCGCCATTGGCTTTGATAACCAAATCCATATCAGCGATTTGAGTAGGATGCCAATCGGCAAGTGGGGGGATAGAGCGACCTTGACGGCTACCTGCAGCAGGTTTTAAATAGTGCTCTAACCCATCAAGACTATTGAGTGCCGTTAGACTGGGCGTCAAGCTATCCGTAATCTGCGTATTATCTAACTTATTCATCATTCCCAATCCTTTATTATTAGCCAAAGTTTGCCATATCTGTCGTTACTATTCATTTTAGTTTCGGGTATGATAAGGCAGAACCCATTTTATTCACCGTACTTTTCTGTTGCAGATTAATGAATGCAAGTATTTATAAAAACTTATTCATAAAAACTGACTGATAAAATCCTAGCCATTAGGTTAACATTGGATGCCATAAATGCCTGTCGTGTTTATAGGACTTTTCTTTTATAATGAGTAACGCTCTTTGAGCCGAATAGCAGTGCCCTTATAGTTTTTTGTGAGCTTGTAGCGCTATCTACTGACTATTTATCACTTTTTTTGTTCTTATTATTCTCATCATTACTTTGCTGATGACCATTGCTTTTTTATAATTCTATTAGCAACAATATCGTTAGTAGTGAGCCCTTTATTGACCACGCTGATACAACCATTTTGTACACGCGGCGCGCGATCTAGAAATAATGAGTGATACCCGTTATATTATCCAATGGAACCGCTGGTGATATCCGCAGATTAGCCACTATACGTTTAGGAGTAGGTATGCAAGAGCAAGACAATCAACCCTTAGCCCCTGATGTTGATAGCATCAATACTGAAGACACAACCCTACAACAGGGCGCACCTGAAGCCCTGTCTACTGAACCAGTAGCGGTTAATGAGGCAGCACCGTCTACCAGCGCTGAGCCAGAAATTGAGCGTGAATCGATGGAATTCGACGTGCTGATTGTGGGCGGTGGTCCTGCTGGTTTATCAGCCGCTATTCGTCTGCGCCAATTGGCAATAGATGCCGGTAACGAGGACTTTACGGTTTGCTTGGTCGAAAAAGGCTCAGAGTTTGGCGCGCATACCTTATCCGGTGCGGTTATGGAAACACGGGCGCTTGATGAGCTGATTCCTGATTGGAAAGAAAAAGGCGCGCCATTGAACGTGCCCGCTATTCAAGACCGTGTATATATGCTGGGCTCAGCCACCAAAGCCACCAAGCTTATGGATTCAATTGTACCAGAGAGCATGCACAATAAAGGCAACTACATCGTCTCTTTAGGCAATGTCGTGCGCTGGCTGGCGCAGCAGGCTGAAGAGCTTGATGTGATGATGTTCCCTGGTTTTTCTGCCGCAGATATTCTGTATAACGTCGATGGCTCAGTCAAAGGTATCTTAACGGGCGATATGGGCGTGGCAGCTAATGGCGATGCTAAGCCCAGCTTTGAGCCAGGTTATGAGTTATTGGCAAAATACACCATCTTCGCTGAGGGCAGCCGTGGGCATTTGGGCAAGCGTCTGATCAGTCGCTTTAGTCTAGATAAATACTCTGACCCACAGCATTATGGTATTGGTCTTAAAGAGTTGTGGGAAGTACCGGCTGAACAACATGAGCAAGGTGTGGTCATGCACGGTTCAGGTTGGCCACTCAGTGATACCGGTTCGACCGGTGGCTGGTGGTTGTACTTTGATGAAAATAACCAAGTCAGCTTTGGTTTGATCGTCGATTTATCTTACTCCAATCCTTACCTGTCACCTTTTGACGAGTTGCAACGACTTAAGCTGCATCCGCTCATTCGTAACATTTTAGAAGGTGGTAAGCGTCTGTCATATGGCGCACGTGCTTTAACTAAAGGCGGCTTTAATTCCTTACCAAGACTGACTTTTCCGGGTGGTGTCTTAGTTGGTGATGAAGCGGGTTTCTTAAACCCTGCCAAAATTAAAGGCACACATACGTCCATGAAGTCAGGAATGCTGGCAGCCGAGGCCATTTATGAAGCGGTAACAGCTGAACGTCAGCATGATGAAGTGCTTGATTATACCTTGAAATATAAGCATTCTTGGCTGTACGAAGACAACCGCTTGGCACGTAACTTTGCTCCAGCCCTGCACAGAATGGGCACTTGGATGGGTGGTGCATTTAACTTTATTGAGCAAAGCGTGCTTGCTGGTAATATGCCATTGACCATTCATGATACCTTACGTGACTATGACCAGCTTGAGCGCGCAGCACATGCTTATCAGCCGGATTATCCGAAGCCAGATGGCAAATTGGTTTTTGATAAATTATCGTCCGTATTTATCTCAAATACCAACCATGCCGAAGATCAGCCATCCCATCTAAAGCTGACCGACCCCACCGTACCGATTTCGATTAACTTGCCTTTATATGCTGAACCGGCACGCTTATACTGCCCAGCTGGCGTTTATGAAGTGGTAAAAGATGCAGAAGGTGCTAAGTTTGTTATCAATGCGCAAAACTGCGTGCATTGTAAAACGTGTGATATTAAAGACCCCTCGCAAAACATCACTTGGGTAGCACCAGAAGGTGGTGGTGGTCCAAACTATCCTAATATGTAAGAAGAAGCCTAGTTAAATCTTTTGACAGACCATAAAAATCGCCCTTGGTAAATAAATAACCAAGGGCGATTTTTTATTACGCTTTATTCAATACTCACAAATGCAATCAAACGGTCCGCTTAATCTGTCCAAGCGTCGCGATTGGCTTCGTTTTTAAGTTTAACGAAATTGTCAGGATTAAATTTGATTTGCTCGCCCGTTTTACCTTCCTTAATTTGCCGCTCATAGTCACGCAGGATTCTAAGCGCAACCGGTGACAGGATGACAATGGCGACTAAGTTGGTTAGCGCCATGAGCCCCATCGACAAATCAGCAAAGTTCCAAATAGCCGGCAAGCTGGCCACAGCGCCAACAAACACCATGCCGAGTACTAAGAAACGAAACACCATGATCATGATTTTAGCGTTTTTTTCACCCGATATGAATTCAAGATTGGACTCACCATAACTGTAATTGGCAATGATAGAGGTAAAGGAGAAAAAGAAAATCGCAATGGCAACAAAGATAATACCCATATCACCGACATACTGCGACAGTGCCAACTGCGTGAGCTGAATCCCTTCTTGTTCCACCCCAGGATTGACCACACCCGACAAAATAATAATCGACGCGGTTGCCGTACAAATCACCAGCGTATCGATAAACACGCCCAGCATTTGCATGAATCCTTGTACCGCTGGATGGTCAGGATAGCTCTGCGCGGTTGCCGCCGCGTTCGGCGCTGAACCCATACCGGCTTCGTTAGAGAACAGACCACGCTTGATACCGTTAATCATGGCCTGCGCAATACCATAACCGATCACACCGCCTGCTGCTTGCTCAAAACCAAACGCCGATTTTACAATCAAAGCGATCGCTGCTGGAAACTGGCTAAAGTTAGTAATAATGATAAATAATGCCAATAAAATATATAAAATAGCCATGACCGGCACCACTTTACCGGCAATACGCGCCACTGAGCGCAACCCCCCAAATACCACTGGTGCCACCAATGCCACCAGTACCAAACCAGTTATCCACGTTGGTATCCCAAACGCTTCATTGGTTGCTTGTGCGATGGTATTGGATTGCACACCATTGAATGCCAAACCAAAGGCGATCAATAGACAGATAGAGAAGAATATCGCCATCCAGCGCTGACCCAAGCCTTTTTCGATATAATAAGCGGGTCCGCCGCGGAACACATTATCTTTATGCGGCACTTTATATGCCTGCGCCAATGTAGACTCAATAAAGCTGGTCGACATGCCTACTATAGCCGTCATCCACATCCAAAACACCGCACCCGGACCGCCTAAATAAATCGCAATCGCTACCCCAGCCAGATTACCTGTCCCCACACGAGCAGCCAGCGAGGTCATCAGCGCCTCAAAAGAACTGATACCACCATCTTTACGCCCTTGATTGGAGGTACGCAATAACTGCCACATGTGACCAAAATGTCGAAACTGCATAAAGCGCGTGGCAATTGTAAAATAGACACCGGCACCAATCAGCACAAACATCAGCAGTCCATACCATGGGTTGCTGGCAATCAGCCAATCATTATTGCCCCATATAACACTGACGCCATAATTCACCGCGCTATTAAACCAACCTGCTAGTCCCTCGCCCATAACCTGATCCTCGCTATCTTTAAAAATGAATCTGCTCACTACCAACCAGCTACCTACAATACTAGATATACAAACAAGCCCCTAAATTCGTCTTAATGTTGCTTGCTTAATTCCACTGAACCAAAGTTACTTCAATCAGCTGATTATCATTGCTTATAACGCTTTAAATCCCTGTTTCTTACTACTATTAAGGCATTCGCCCCAGTGGCTGTGAGCAGTATGTTGCTACATTTTAACTGACTCTGAAGCATTTAACTGTTTCAGAGTTTTTTTGGGCAATTTTTTACAGCATCTTTAACATAATAACAAGGTATAAGCGGCAATTTTTACAGATTTTAGTTTATCTTTATCATTGTTTCTTTACTGGTTGCTGTGTTCTTTAATAGCACTGTTTTATATATAACAGACAAGAACTTAACCGAATATAGTTTTGAGTTTCCTGCTATCTGTAGATAATCGAAATATTAACCTGACAAGTGCAAATACTTCTTAACAAAAGTATTGAGAATAACCACCTTTCCATCATCTAAATAATTAATTACAAAAAGTAAATTAAAATTACTTATTGTGAATTAGCCAAATTTTGTATATATTCATAATTAAGACAATAATTATCGTTTTAAGCGATATTTGCACGTATATGATCAAATGATTGGTTATTGTGGTCAGGAAGACAAGAGATAAGATGACAATGGATTGTCAGCATAACCAGCTCTCCTATGTTAAAAGCCAAAATACAGACTATAAAAGTCTGCTCATAATGGATGTCTCTGTTTATATTTTGCTAATTTTCTCTGTCATTTAACATTGCTTTTTTATCTTTATCTCGAACATTTGATAATTGATAATTTAAACAATGAAAAATCCCATTTGGAACAGCCGTCCATCATTGGACAAAACAACAAGGAGTTGGTTATGGATGATTCACAAGTACAGCGAATTCTCAATAATCCAAAGTTTCAAGAGATGGTCAGCAAAAAACGCAGATTGAGTTGGACATTAACCGCAATCATGCTAATCGTCTATGTCGGTTTTATGCTGTTGGTTGGCTACAATAAGGAATTTTTAGCCAGCTCGTTTAACGGCGGTATCACGACTTGGGGCATTCCCCTTGGCTTAGGTATCATTGTGCTGTCTTTTATACTGTGTGGGGTATATTCCTATATCGCAAATAACACGCTTGATCCGCTAAATAAAGAGACCCTCGCAGAAATTGAGGCCATCGCACACGAAAAAGGAACCCATTAAGATGAAAGGGATGTCACTTAAAGCGATGTCAATCGCATTTCTAGGGTTAGGTTGCTATACCATGGCGGTTGCTGGTCCTGATCTGGGTACTGCAGAACAACAAGCGACCAATTGGCCTGCAATCATTATGTTCATGATCTTTGTCGGCTTTACACTCCTTATTACTAAATGGGCGGCTGGACAAACCCAGTCAACTGCAGACTTTTATACCGCAGGTGGCGGAATCAGTGGTTTTCAAAATGGCTTAGCGATTGCCGGTGACTATATGTCAGCCGCATCCTTCCTTGGTATTTCAGCTTTAGTGTTTAGTTCAGGCTTCGACGGCTTGCTTTATTCACTTGGTTTCATGGTTGGCTGGCCGATTGTATTATTTTTGATTGCGGAACGCTTACGAAATCTGGGTAAATTCAATTTATCAGATGTGGTGTCCTTTCGCTTAGAAGAAAAGCCGGTGCGCACACTCGCTGCATGTAGCTCATTAGTGGTGGTGGCTTTTTATCTGATTGCACAGATGGTCGGTGCTGGACAGTTGATTAAGCTGCTATTTGGCTTGAACTATAATATTGCCGTAGTCGTAGTGGGCCTATTGATGACCGCTTATGTGCTATTTGGTGGCATGCTAGCAACCACTTGGGTACAAATTATTAAAGCCGTCATGTTGCTAAGTGGTGCGACTTTCATGGCATTTATGGTTATGAAATCCGTTGATTTCAGCTTTAGTAATATGTTCACTCAAGCAATCGGCGTGTATAGTGAGGCCCATAAAACAGGAATGGGTGAGGCTCTCAAAATTATGGGACCGGGCAAACTCACTGAAAATCCAATCGATGCGCTATCACTTGGTCTTGCGCTCATGTTCGGTACCGCAGGCTTACCGCATATCTTGATGCGCTTTTTCACAGTAAAAGATGCCAAAGAAGCTCGTAAATCTGTTGTGGTTGCCACAGGATTCATCGGTTACTTCTACTTATTAACCTTTATTATTGGTTTTGGCGCGATTCTTTTTGTTGCTAACAACCCACAGTTTCTTGACGTTGCAAAAATGGCCATGACTGGTAAATTAGAGTTGGTTGGCGGTAACAACATGGCGGCAATTCACTTAAGTGAAGCGCTAGGTGGCGATTTATTCATGGGCTTTATCTCAGCTGTCGCGTTTGCAACCATCCTTGCGGTAGTAGCAGGCTTGACGCTTTCAGGGGTGTCGGCTATTTCGCATGACTTATATGCCAACGTATTCAAAAAAGGTCAAACTACCCCTGAATCTGAAATGAAAGTATCAAGAATGGCCACTTTAGGGTTAGCGGTCTTTGCGATGATTTTAGGGATTTTGTTTGAAAAACAAAACGTTGCATTTATGGTTGGTTTAGCCTTCTCAGTTGCAGCTTGTGCCAACTTCCCTGTGCTAGTACTGTCTATGTTCTGGAAAGGTTTAACCACCCGCGGTGCAGTAATTGGTGGTATTGTCGGTCTAGTAGGCGCTGTTGGCTTAATCGTGTTATCAAAAGCTGTTTGGGTTGATACACTTGGCATCTCTGAAACCGCACCTAACCCATTTAATGGTCCAGCATTGTTTGCGATGCCACTATCATTCCTATGCTGCTGGTTCTTCTCAGTTACTGATAAATCAGCCCGCGCAGAAAAAGAACGTAAAGCATTCGATGCTCAGTTTGTTCGTTCACAAACAGGCATTGGTATCTCTGGTGCATCTGACCACTAATCAACTATAGATTATAGTGAAGACTCTATTTTAAGTCAGAGAAAGCCCTCAATAAATGAGGGCTTTTTTATTACTAGTTAAATATCTTAAAAGTTCGCGCCGAATGCCAAAAGCAATTGATGCTAAAAAACCTAAACAGATAGATTACCTTGTTTAAAAAATATGACTATATCAATTAAAAAGCACATTAATCAAAAAATAAAATTACACGCATGTGTATTATTGAAACATTATTTTTCAATATCTACTTTCATAGCGCTAAGCAATATTAGCGTAATGATGCTTTGAGTTTGCGCCTAGAAATAATCCAGCGCATAGACCGCCAAAGTGCGCTGCAAAGGAAATATTCTGCTGTGGCATCAAGCCTTGTTTAATCGTCAGCCAGTAGCCTGCACCCATCACCAAACACGCCAACAAATAGCCCCAACGTCGTGCAAATACTGCTCCGCCAATCATAAATCCCAACATTGCAAAACAGAGCCCTGATGCACCAATGTGAATGGACAATGCTGAGCCAAGTAACCAGGTCATGACACCAGAGCCGACAATAAGCTTAAAAATAGTACGATAAGCATTGTTTTCAAACAGCCCAAATAAAAATAATATCTGCAATAAAACCACAGTATTACCTAATAAATGTGGCACATTATCATGCATCGTCCATGACGCAAATATCCCAGCCATACTACCAATATCTAGTGTTCGAGGGACAATTCCAAATATATTCCAAAGTCCAAACAGCACCATTTTATTAACAATAAACATAACCCACATTGGTACAAGGACGATAGCGTATGCGCCAACAACCTGTTTTAGGCGTTCTATGACTAATGACCATATCGCTTGTCCGTTCATAGCTCGTAGAATTCCTTATTCATTAAACATATCTGCTCTGTACTCTCCACTATAAGCATATATTTTATTTCATAAAAAAAGTAAATCTTTATTATTAAAGCACCACTATCATTGCTATACAAGGAAGCCGACAAGGATATTTTTTGCTAACGAGAAGCGGTTAAAACCGTCTGTTTGGTCGGACTAAACGTAAGCGATGACACAGCCTCATCAGTTGTCAATAAACTATTAGTATGCAATAAAGAAGTGGAATGATAAGGGACCAACGCTGTCGGTATAAAGTCACGAGCAGCATTAATATGCTGAATTGAATCATCAAAAAAGATATGCGGAGCAAAAGTCTTAAGCACTGCTGTTTTTTCAAGACCACCTAAGAAAAACGCCATATCGACATCAACACCCCACTGTCGTAACGTTTTAATTGCCCGTAGATCTGCAGGCGAATTTCGCGCTGTGACTAGTGCAATCTTTATTGGGCAATGTTCCACCCGGGCTGGTAAGCGCTCTTGCAAGGCTGACAACTTAATTAACAGCTCAGCATAAGGACCTTTTTCTATCGGCAAATCACGCATACGTGCCTCGCGCTCATGAAAAGCTCGCAATCCTTTTTGTTTATAGAGCAACTCTCCTGAGTCATCAAACAATACCGCGTCCCCATCGAAGGCAATTCGCAGCTGCTCTGTATCAAGAGTATAAGTATTCACCGGAGTGGCATCAAGTATCGCACAAGCACAAATATTACTATCTGTTACTTGCTGCGCATCTTCACGATTGGTGGTCAAAAATAAATCGACCTTAAAATCAGCAATATAAGGCGCGACAGGGCTGCCTGAAATAAAAGCAGACCGCGAAATATTGAGACCATGCTCACGAATCGCATTCAGCACCTGTACACCTGTATCGGGGCTGCTTTTAGAAATAATCACCACCTCTACCAAGGGTGTATTAATATTTGAATCTTCAAGCTCAGGATAGTAATTATTCAAATTCAAAAGCGCTTTGATAAGTGGGTAACCTGCACCGATGGTTAAAGCGTCGTCTTCACGCTCTGCCATATAATCTCGAAATTCTTTTACCGCGCTAACGGGACGCTGTTTGAGCAACTGTAAAAGGTGGTTTTCAGATTCGGATAAATCAAACAAAGCAGTTGCTGATATGGCAACTATTAAAGTATTCGTAAGGTCAATTGCCATAGCTTATTATTCTCTATATTTTATGTTAAATCAAAAACGTTATTCAGTGTAGCAACGAGTGGTTGCAGAGTAAGTAGACTTTTATTAACCTTTCATGATAAAAAACATGAGTTATTACCAAACACTGCACAAGCAAAACCCCCCTCCGCTTTCGCGAAGGGGGGTTTAACTTTGAATAGAGAGCTGACGATGACCTACTCTCACAT
>NZ_JBEOOX010000012.1:0-95565 GCF_040309565.1 Psychrobacter sp. 16-MNA-CIBAN-0192 | reverse complement strand
CTTTATGATTATGTTTGATGACCGTATCAGCAGGCATTTAATCTAAATGGCAGTTACACAGAATTCGGGATGGTCTCGATTATGTGGGTGTTCTCAACTTTTATATTCTTGTACGGTATATTCAACAGTAGTTTCCGCAATGCTTTCTTACTAGAATATTTGTTTTAAACGCGCTCTTCTTTTTATAGTCAGAAAACCAGCATTAACCCTTCAAATCAGAGCAGGTCATGAAACCTCTTAATTCATTAGCAATGTGAGAATCTATAAAAAAGACAGTCGGAACCGACAGCTGGGAGAGCTACTTTAATAAACATGGGGCGGACGGTACATTGCTAGATACTGATGACAATGTCAGCTTCATTAATCCAACTAATGATAAAGCCATCAAACTTACTTATGATCCAAGTAAGAAGGGCCTTATAGATTACTGGCTCATTAGCTTTGGCGATGAAGAGTCAGGCAGTGTTGAGGTGCTTAATATTTATTATAGGCATCAAGATGAATCTCTACCGCTTATTGAGCGTCTCATAAGAGATTGGCTTACTGAGGGTTAAAACACTTAAATAAACAGGGTGCAATAAGCTTTATTGTCTTTATCAAATTCTTTGCCAAGTAGCTTAACCGGTCTCAACGTCTTCCCGCCGTCGCTTGAGACCATAACCATCAATTCTTGATCTTCAAAAGTATTCAACTCCTCAATAATTTGAGCGATACTTTTTTCTTCAGTGCCCCATTCATTTTGGATAATCATAGTTATCATCTCTCTATAATCGTTTAAGGTAGGTACTTAACGAGGTATGCTGAGACTGTCTCAACAATCTTAATCATTTATTTAATTAGCCTACAGCTAAATTCCAATCCCCTACTTGGGAGGCGCACCCGTTTGAGCAGATCAGTAAGTAAGTAACATATAAAAAATGAATGTTGATATCAGCAATGGTATTAGATTAACAGATCCCTTTAAGTCAGCTGCTTTGCTTTATCAGCCACGCGCATATCAAAACCACAATCAGAGCGTTTATTCTTATCTGCCAACGTTAAGTCAGATTGTGGCAGCGGCTTATTTGAAAAGTTTGGTTGTATGGCCTGGGTCAACTTATTGAAATCACTGTCGCTCATATCTGTTGCGGCAAGTGATTTGTCTAATGCGCTTGTGGCTTTCTTAAGATGAGTGTCCGCTGCTGTGCTCTTAGTCGTACTCGTACTATATAGCGCATCACAAGACATCAAACTTAACCCAAGTATCATTAAGCCTGTCACTTTATATAAAGCATTCATTGCAACTCCTTATTTTATATAGCTTACGTTTCCACAGTTTGTCATTAAATACAGGGGCGTTATATCCACTGCCCAAACCAAAACTTAACCTTTTCCCAAAATGATGTTTGAGGGTGGCTGTCTTGTTTGGATGCACTATGCGTACTGGCTGACTCAGTGCTATTGCTCAACTTATTTTTATTAGCATCGCTAGGGAACGCCGCGTTCAGCTTATCGCAAGTAGGATATTTGGCTTGCAGCTGCTGTAAATAATATTCCTGAGCCTCTCCTATAAATCCATCTAGTATGCCAATACCATCGTGGCTATCATGGCGGCAACTGCCGTTTTCTCGGTTCCATGCTAAAAAAGGCACTAAAGGTTTGCCAATTATTAATTTGTCGTCTTTACAGTCTAATGTTGCCAGTGATACTACCGTATAGTCTGCTGGTTTCCCGCCATCTTGGTTATAAGCCAAACCAATAATTAAGTCATTGGGCTGAATACTTTTGAAGTCAGAATGAGTTTGCCATTGCTCAGGTTTGGAATAGAAAAACCACATTTTAAGGGTGCGAAAGATGAAGCGTGGATTGCTAAATTGCAAGTCAAAACCTTTTTGCTGATTATCCAGTAGCGTGGGCTGCGATGATTGCAAACGAGCAATAAATGCATCGTCATCTGAATGCGGCATACAAGCCCATACAGTTCGCATGGACAAAAGTAGTATGATCAAAATAGATATGCGATATAAAAAACGCATTTAATGTTTTTCCTTATCCATAACATTCCACTTTTAGGTCACAAACCATACGTTATCTAATTGGCATTTAGGTTGAGGTTTAATACGTTCATCGTCAATGGTACTGGCGAGGCCGGGAAACCTATAACCTTCACCTATTTTATATTCTCTAAATTGGCTACTTTGGTATAAAAGGACACCATATGAATTATTTTGACGCAAAAAAACATTGTTAGAAAAGCGAGTAGTATTCTTTGGAAATACCAGTGCACTTTCTCGACTCCTTTCGCCGAAGAACTTTATATCATGTTGAACAACCAGACAGTTATCTTTAATCAGAAGCGTACCGTCTGTTATGAAAGTACCGTCATCTATTGAGCTTTCATATACCGGAGGATTGTATTCTAAGATCTCTATTTTCTCCTCAATAGCTTCAGTCAACACTTTTTCTTTTTCCTGAAGTGATTTATCTAAAGGCTCGTTTTTAGCGGCACAGCCTGAAAACAATAAAGTCATCACAACAGCCGAGCAACTTAAGGTATTCAAGTGAAAACGCTGCATCTTTAATCACTCCAAAATAAATATCGCTAAGGCTTATTCACTTGCCCTAAAAACAATATCGCATCGGTTTTATTGTCTTTAATTACAAACATAAATGGATGATCGGCTTTAAATTCGGCAGGATAAGACATGCCAGTATACATACCTACAATAGCCGTCGCTGCCGCCGCTTCCGTCCCTTTTTCATCGACGGTGACTACTGCTTGATGATAAACCTCATCGAGCTTTATCGGTGGGCCATCAGCATATAAGTTAAATTCAGCCCCATTATTAAACGCTCTTGGCATACCCATATCAGCGAGCAATGTTTTCATCTGATAACGCGCATCTAACTTAAACTTTGGCAGATGAAGGTTCACCTCTTGTCTTACTAAGCCTGAACGCCATTGCTTAATCTTAGTTGCACTTAAACTCTTAGCTAACTGCTGCATAGCAAGTTTATGATTTAATTTCGGTAATACTACGAGCATAGATAGGTCATCGCCTTTATAGGGTAATTGCACGACCTGTATATGTTTGTCCTCATAATAGTCAAAATAAGACTGTTGCCGCATCATCTGGACGGTAGAGGCTCTGCCGATAGCATTATAAAAAGGCTGGGCACTGGTGCTTTCAGCCGTAAAAGGCAGGGTCCAATCCCCCTTAAAATAGATGGCATTGGTTAGCACCACGGCAGTATCAGATTTAATGCTACCCTTGGGTAATAATTCAGGAATTAACTGCTTGGTTTTCTCAGCAATTTTTTTATTAATGGTCTGACGCGCGGGATCAGGACTGCCTTCAAAATCAAGAGCGGTCACTTGGCCGCTGTAATAACGTTGCACGGTGTCTATGTAAGATTTAGTGGGTGTTAACCCTTGTTGCATCCATAAGTCATTGACCGTAGCAAGCTTGTAGTCGGGATTGGGTGTATTAAATTGGTTATAAAGTGCGGCACTATTAGGGTTTAGGATAGCTGGTGCTGGATAATGAAACGTCTTCTGAATTTGCGCTTTCGTTTCCCCTTCGGCTGCGGCATATAGCATGGCCATCGCAGTAGACAAGCTATACGGTGAGAAAAATACATTTTTATCTACTTGCTCAGACTTGCCGTTTATCTGCTGATACATGTCAATGGCGAATTGATTGTTGGCAGTGACGACTTCAGCAATACCCTCTGGTGTTGGGGTCAAAGCCTTTACCTCAATTGGAGGCGCTAGATGGTTAATAGTTGGCTGATTATGAGGAATGGTATCTGTTACAGCACCCGTTCTATTATTTCTTATATTACTGTCACAGCCAGCGGCCATTAATACTAAGGTAGTAACAGCTAAGACGCTGATAACACGATTATGGGCTGCATATCTAAAGCAGCGAATTGGGTCATTTTGCATATCAGGCTCAACAATAAATTATAATTAAAAGGATGGCACTCTTTCGGCTGCTGTATAGGGAGCTGAACAGATATATGTCTGGCTGTTTTAAAATAACTGATTTACTTTGTATTCATCATCCCATCTCTTTTGTATTAACGTTTTTAGCTCCTCTTCACTTTGGAATGTGCTGAAATCTTCCCCGTACCACTCTATTAGAGCGTCCTTTGTTATCTTATATTCTTGATGATCAAAATTAAACGTTATCCACTCTGCATTTTGAATCAACGCAAATAAGTAAGTGGCGTTATATATCACGGTTCTTTTATCATTCTTTTCTGAGTCTGACCCATCATAATTTAAGATGATCCCATAGGGTGTCTCTTTTGTTTTAAGCTCGAGCCCCCTGAAGTTATCTGATTGCATAGAGCGATTTACAATATTGATGACTTCACTATTATCACCAACATAGGCATTCTTGTATTGAAACACATCTTCTTCAGTGGTCTTCGTATTACATCCACTGGCGACGGAAATCACTAACAGTGAACACGATAATAATTTAAGCATTTTTTTCATAATGTCTCATCAACGGTCGTTTAATTCTTATTGCCATAATTCGCTTTTTTAAGGCTTATTCACTTGACCCAAAAACAATATCGCATCGGTTTTATTGTCTTTAATCAAAAATATAAATGGATGATCGGCTTTGAACATAGGTGGTGGAGCAGATGCAGATTCAGAATCGACAACAATAGCTGTCGCTGCTGCCGCTTCGGTTCCTTTCTCATCCACGATAACCACTGCTTTATGATAAACGTCATCAACATATACCGGCGGGCTATTATCAAATAAGTTAAACCCAGCACCGTTTTGAAAAGCCCTTGGCATTCCCATATTCGTGAGTAGGTATTTCATCTTATAACCTGCTTCAAGCCTGAACTTTGGCAAATGAACGTTTACTTCTTGTCCTACTAAGTCTTTACTCCATTGCTTAATTTTATCAGCGCTTAAATCACGCACCAGCTGCTGCATGGCGGCTTTGTCTTTTGATTTTGGTAATACCACCAGCATAGACAAGTCGTCGCCCTTGTAAGGCAATTGCACGACCTGCACCTGCTTGTCCTCGCTATAGCTAAAATACGACTGTAGCTGCATCATTTTGACTTTAGGACTTGTGCCCGTATGATTATAAAAAAGCTGCTCAGTGGTACTTTGAACCTCAAAAGGTACTTGCCAATCGCCCTTAAAATAAACCGCGTTGGTTAATACGGCAACCGTAATGGGTTTGATGCTACCCTTTGGCAGCAGTTCGGGAATCAATTGATTGGTATGCTGAGCAATTTTTTTATTAATGATGAGGCGCGAAAGATCAGGACTGCCTTCAAAATTAAGGTTGGTCACTTGACCGCCGTAATAGCGTTGTACCGTATCTACGTAGGATTTAGTAGGCGTTAGCCCTTGCTGCATCCATAAGTCATTGACCGTGGCGAGCTTATAGTCAGGATTGGGTTTATTGAATTGATTGTAGAGCGCAGCGCTATTGGGGTTTAGAATATCCATTGAGGCGTAGTAAAAGGTCTTCTGAATTTGCTGCTTTGTTTCCCCTTCCGCTGCGGCATACAACATGGCCATCGCCGTAGATAGGCTATATGGCGAGAAAAACACGTTTTTATCTGCTTGATTAAGTTGACCATTTATCTGCTGGTACATAGCAATGGCCAACTGGTTGTTGGCGGTAGTAACTTTTTCGATGCCGTCTGGTGTTGAAGCAGAATCATCAGCAGCAATAAAGCCATCTTTGCTAACAGCCTTATAATCAGAATCATTTTTAGTCTTATCTGGTAAGGATAATTTGCCTGTAGTTGATGCGGTATTGGCTACACTGTCGTTAGACTTAGAATCTTTCATAGTACTGTCACAGCCACTGACCACAAATAATAGACTACTGATAGCCAATGCACTTATGATACGGTTACCATGTGCTTTTTTAAGATAACAATACTGATTATTCTTCATATCTGCTTCACTAATAATGTAGAGTTAGGATGATGCCATTCTAGTATCATCTCTATACAATCGTTTAGTGCAGTTTGGTAAGTAAGCTGTACTGAACTTAAGAGTGCCTAAAAATAATTAGCGGATAACTACATTACTGATTTTGCATGATTTCTAATGAAGTAGCAGTGGTATTGGTCAATCGTAAAAGTGAGAGAAATATGGTTTTCAATAAGAATGTTCTAATAGGATTGATGAGTATGCTTTTAATATCGTGCTCATATTTTGAGAAGGATAAAGGCAAAATTATCATAAATAACGAAAGCCCTTATCTCATATCTGACGTACGCGTCAAGTATACCAGCTCCAAGAGAGTGGACTTAATCGGGGATTTGCCGCCTAACTCCTCCTATCGCTATGCTATCCAATACACAAGCCATGAAGATTCAATATCTATTGACTATACTGATCAGAATAAGAAGACCTATTCTAGAAGTGCAGTGCCCTATGCCGCTTCATACGATAAAGAACGATATACATTTACTATAAGATAAAAATGCTCTACACAGCAGACAGTTAAATGATTGTATAGCTGATAAATCATGATTTAATACAGATCATTAGAGATTGAGCACTCGCAAAGCTTAACGAGTAATTGCACTTGAATACACCCATTCTATTTCTTGTTTTTAGTATTTTTTCTTGTATTAAACAAGGTTATAGCAAATAGAATAATTGCCAAGGTATTAACTACAGCATAATTGTATTGATTAATTTTTTGAATAAATAAAAGATACCAAAACAACGCCACACAAATTATAGTAAAAGCAGGTAAGATATATTTTTTCATTTTGAAACTCCTTTTTTCCTTAAAATAATAGATATCAGAGTGATTTCACCATCCTAATATCGATTATTTTGGTATCCTCGTATGGCTCTTCACTATGCTTACCGTCAGATTTAAAACCAATTTTTTCATAGAAGCTAATCGCAGTCAGATTGGTTTTTAGCACCCATAAGGACAAGCTAATACATCTATTGTGCTGAGAAATATCATCTATTGCTGAATTCGTTAGCTTGGTGCCAAGCCCCAAATTTTGATATTGAGGCAGGATATAGAGGGTCGTTATCTCACACTCATGATCTTTCGTGAAGTAAGAAATAAACCCGACATTATTATTTTCAGCATCGTAGGCTATCCATGTGCTCACACCAGAGCTAAGGATTATTTTTCCCCACATCGCTACCTTTTGAGATAAGTTATTCTCTTTATCACGATAGGCTTCAGGCAAAAGGTCTGCATAGGTAGCATGCCAACTTGTGAAATGTATATGAGCAATATCTGAGATATCATTTTGGTTGGCCTTACGTATAAAAAACATGCTGCACTCCATAAGTGATTTTTTACTGATAGCAATAAGTCTGCCTCATTTATGGCTGATATCGAAAAAAGCTCTAAAATATAGTAAGAGCCTTATATGTCAGCAGAGTTGACACCAGTAAGAAGTCGTTACTTGCTGAGTTATTGTGTTTTGATCTTAAAGGATGTGAATAAACTTGATTTATAAGCTCATACTAAACAAGCATCTACGTATGGCACTGCTATTTTTACTGATTCAGCAAGTTATTGTGGCTTCATCGACATACTTTATTGCTCGACTTGCTCAAAGTCTGACCGAGAACACTATCTCAATTTTGTATATGGTGCTATTTGCAGTGTCTTTAGTAGCAGTCTATGTGCCTGCGTATTTTTGTGTCACCAATACAGAACGCGCTAAATGCGATGCTCATAAGCTGTACAATGATAATTTTCATAATGTTTTTTTAGGTAAGACCCATTTATTATCCAGCGATGAATTGCAGACTACAGCAACGACAACACTCGCTCAGGAAAGTAATTACACCCTTGAGACGGTCATTGATAGTATTTTTGATATTTCAGCTTTGGTACTCAATGTCTTATTTAATGTGTTGGTCATCGCTTGGTTTTTAGATGGCACCTTACTGCTTGGTTATGCAGTAGGTATTATTTTTGCCTCAATATTTGTGCATTTCAGACGACACACCCTAAAAATGGCTGCTAAAACAGACCAGCAATCACGCCTGAATTTAGCCGCTAAACTTTTTGACAGTTGGGATAATGTCGTTATTGCCAACAAGCATAATTACACGCTTTATAACAATATGGTTAAAAAAAGCTTTGTAACAGCCAAGCATAATAGCGTTAAATCCACATCCATCCAGCATATCAATTCAAGCTTAGGCATGATTATACTGATGCTGCCTGTCTTTGTGGTCACTGCTTTTATTTTTAATAAAAACTGGAATGATGCGGCGACGATGGCGGTGCTAATCGCCACGCTGCCAAGACAAATTCAGCTATTGCAAATGTGCTACGCCTTGATTGGTTACCATACAAGTATTGGTGTCATTAAAACGATGCTAGATGGCATCTTAGAGGTCTTAAAACCTACCACTGTTGACTTAGATACCTACATTCAGGCAAACCAAATACGTGTGCAGCAAACAGGGGAAATTTTTGATTCAACACAACTGCCCAAGCAAGGTAGAGTAACGTTGGTTGGTAATAATGGCGTTGGTAAATCTTGTATGTTGCTTAAGCTCAAAGACCACTACCAAGAACAGGCTTACTATTTACCTGCCAAGCACAATTTGTATTTCAATTACAAAACAGACAAAGCCCATAGAGGTTCAACAGGACAACAACTCATCAAGCAAATTCAAGAAATTAGAGAGGACGACCAAAGTAGGATTGTCATGCTTGATGAATGGGATGCACATTTGGATAGAGAAAATACTCAAATCATAGATCAGTATCTTGATGATCTTGCCCAAGCAAGACTGGTAATGGATGTTAGGCATTGAGTTAAAAAGCGCTTAATCGGCTTTATAGGGATACGGTAGAGTACACCGATGTTATCTCAATAACCTAAAACCCATCACCTTTAAAAACTAAACCCCTTATTTGGATATTTTCTGAAGATAATCACAGCTTGCTTGGTAGTCGTTATCGCAAGATACCTCTAACCACTCTTTTGCCATGGCTTTGTCTTTGTTGACACCCAAGCCCTTATAATACATCAGCGCTATAAGATACTGAGCGCGTTCACTACCCTTGCTCCATGACCCATCAACCGTATTACGGTATCTATTTCTGGCCGCTTGTTCATACCATCTAAAGGCTTGAGTATAATCCTGAGTGACGCCAATCCCATCATAATACATATCACCCAACTGATATTGGGTCAGTAAATGCCCTTTACTCATCTCTCCACGACCCAAGAAGTAACTATTACTCGCCGCTTTTTTGAACCAGCTTAAGGCTGCATCATAGTCTTGGGCAACACCTATTCCCTCAAAGTACATTTTCCCTAGACGGTATTCGGCATTTGTCTTTCCAAGACCGGTATAACTCTCCCGACTAGCCGCTATCTCAAACCATTCTTTTGCTTTGATCTTATCCTGAGTAACCCCTAAGCCGCGATCATACATGACTCCCAAGTTATACTCAGCATCAGTATCACCTTGAGCAGCAAGATTTTCAAAGATATGAAAGGCCTTTTTATAATCTTGGGCAACACCTAAACCGCCATAATACATAAGCCCCAAGCTATACTCAGCATACATTTTTGTGTATTGAGCATCCATTTTTTCATTATCAGCGGCCTTCTGATAATAGGTAAAAGCCTGACTGTAGCTTTGAGGCGTACCTGCACCATGATAGTACATCTCTCCAAGTTGATACTGAGCCTGCATGTCATCAGTATCGGCTAAGGTCTTATATAATTTAAAAGCCTTGGCGTAATCCTGAGGTACGCCATACTTACCCGCATAATAGATATAGGCAAGATTGGCTATTGCAGAGGTATGCCCGTTATCAGCAGCTATCTGATACCATTTGATCTTGTTTATAGGATCATAAGCTTGGAAACCCAGCATGAATTGAGCAGGAGCATATCCTCGAATGGCAAACCATTCATACGGTTTCCTGCTATCTTCGGGCAAGTCTAAATTCTCTAAATATAGCTTGGTAAGCTGTTGCTGAGTATAGTTGTCTTCTAGCTGTTCAGTTGCTTCTTCTGCTATATAATCAGCTGCTATAGCGGATACAGACAGCCCGAACGATAATACCGAGATTGTTATATTCCTCATTAAATTCTGTTTGAATCTTTGCATATTAAATCGCTCCAAAATACACATTGCTATAGTTTATTCACCTGACCTAAGAACAATATGGCATCGGTTTTATTGTCTTTAATCATAAACATAAACGGGTGATCGGCTGTAAACTCAGCGTTGTATGAAGCTGAAATAGGCGTTATAACGATGCTAGTTGCAGCTGCTGCAACCGTTCCTTTTTCATCAACCTCAACCACCGCTTTATGAATAACTGAATCTACTGCTAAAGGTAACTTGTCATTAAACAAGCTAAAATCAGCTTTATTACTAAAAGCTATTGGCATGCCCATCTCAGTCAAAATAGATTCCATCTTATAGATCTGCTCTAACTTGAACTTGGGCATATTCAAAAAAATCTCTTTGCTCTCTAATCGCTCAGTCCATTTATTAATCTGAGCGGTACTCAAGTTTGCAATCAGCTTTTGCATGGCAGCTGCTTCTTTTGACTTTGGTAAGACAACTAGCATCGATAGTTCATCGCCTTTGTAAGGCAGTTCTACCACTTGTACTCGCTCATCTTCCATGTAATCAAAGCTTTCTATGCTATACATAAAATTCGTATCAGTGGTTGTGCCATTGAGGTTATAAAAAGGTTGAGTGCTACCTCGTAGGCCTAGAGGCTGTGCCCATTCGCTTTTAAAATAAACCGCATTCGTTAGTACAGCAGCGGTAGATGACTTGATACTCCCTTCTGGCAGTAGTTCAGGAATCATCTGCTTGGTATGATTAGAAATAGTCTTATTGATAGCCTGGCGTGATGGCTCGGGACGGCTCGCAAAATCAAGATTGGTGACTTGACCACCATAGTAGCGTTTTACGGTATCCAAATAATTTTGATTGGGGCTCAAGCCTTGACGCATCCATAAGTCATTAACCGTACTTAAATCATAGTTTGGATTAGGCTTGTTAAATTGATTGTAGAGCGCGGCACTATTGGGATTAAGGATAGCTGGCGTCGGATAATAAAAAGTCTTTTGAATCTGCTCTTTGGTTTCTCCCTCTACTGCGGCATAGAGCATGGCCATTGCCGTAGACAAGCTGTAGGGCGAGAAAAACACGTTGTTCTCTGCTTGTGCAGGTTGCTTACTTATCTGCTGATATAGATCAATAGCGAATTGATTATTGGCATTAACCACTTGTTTGACACCTTCAGATGTTGAAGCAGAGTCGTCAGCAGCCGTATAATTCTTATCAGTCTTTGGGGTCGAAAGGCTCTCAGTCTTGCTGACTATGGGTTTGCTATCTGTCTGTTTTATCGGTTGATTATCAATCAAGCTGTTATTACAACCAGCGATTGCCAGTAAACTGCCTAAAGCAAGCGTACCCATGCTGAGCTTCATTATTAGCTTTTTATAAATGTATTGGTTATGATTTTTCACGGCGTTTTACCCTCTTATAATTCGAATAATGTCCTGATTATATACAAGGGTTTGGCCTTATTTAGTAAACATATGCTAACAAATTTAAGGATGATATTTCAGATGAATACAGTATATAAGGACAGCTATAAGCTTAAAAAATACTTAATCGTATTTGTAGCAATCTTAATATCAGGTTGCATGACACCTTCAAAAAATACGATGAATCAGACCGCTAGTGAGAATAAAGTCCTGAAGACTGAAATAGAGGATATCTCGAATACATCAACAGCTAAACATGCGGATATATTTACATACCCTTTTGATCCCAAGGAACCCCAGTTAGATATGGGGATCGGTGGACGATTGGTCGTAATAGAGGGTTGTTTGCTAATAGAGTCAAGTGATGGCGTGTTTTCTACGCCTATATTGCCTGAAGGGGTGACCTATTGGGATAAAAATAAAGGCATTGTCTATATCTATGACAGAGGATTTTTAATAGGCAATATTATTCGTTCAAATGGTGTTGCTTTAGACAGTCAGTTCCCAAAAGTACAAGATATTTTCATATCAAAAGCGAAGCCCTCGTGCCTCAAACGTCATTCAATATTATTTGGTACTAAATTTGACTAGCAGGAAAATCTGCTTAAAACATCACTGGTTAAGAAAGTATGGTGTACACAAGCTAGGCAGTTAAAGTGTTTTGCCATGTATGAAAAATTCAAATACTCACTTCAAGTGTCTACTGGAGAATCAGAAGTATAATTCATTGATATAAATGATGATTTATTCACTCTAACCAAGAAGCAATCAGCAAGAATTGTGCTAATATCGCTACTTTATCAGTATGACGGGTTTTCTCATTTCGTAATGAAAAAACTCCTTAAATCTAAGAGCGAGGAGAATGAATGAACGACCATCTTGATTTGACAATGTATGAACGGAGTCTGATTGATAATAGTCTAAGGATTGCCATGAAAGAAAACGACAAGAGTAGCGTGGGATCCACGGATGAACTCATCAAAAAATATCATCAAGACAGTAATCTAGGACTCTTTGAATTACGTTCAAAAATCAAGACACATGATTTGGGTAAGTATGAGGATCTGTCAGTAAATGATCTCAAGTTAATTACAAACTGTCTAACCCTATGGGATGATTTTACTTATCAAAAAAGCTTAGAGGAAACAGAGAAACATAAAGTAGAGTATTACAAGAACTGCGAATTGCAAATGAGCGCACTACGCGAAAAGCTAAGCGCTATTGAATTGCATACCATGTATAGCGGCCTATTATAAATAGTAAACCCTCACCTATGCTCCTCATTTTTTATCAAAGTTATATTTAACTCTTGCTGTTCGATGTTTTTTAAACGCATCGAACTGTTGGCTAATTCTTTATCAAGCCATCATTACCATCAATCTTTAATGCAGGAACGCGTTGTTGTATTGCATTATAAAACCCTTCTCTATCTTTTGGTGATATCCCTAATTGTATTCAAGTAACACATAGTTCTAAGTTAGCTACTTTGCTTTATTATTTTTTATAAATGACTAAGAACCAAACCAGTTCTGCTGTCTGGCATAAAGAAGCTGATTAGGAGTATCGATATCATAGCTAAGTTGATGGTTGATAACAGTACTTAGCTGATTGGGAGGTAAGGCTCTAATCAAATGGCGCAGACCTTTATCCCCTATCAATGATGGTTGCCACTGTTTAAGACGCTTAACATTAATGACTATCGGAAGACCGATGATATCGCTCTTACCTGTATCAGTAGAATACGTTTTACCTACACATTGATAACTACTAGCGACCACTGTGCTTTTGGCCGCTAGCAATTCTGTTAAATGCTCACTATCTAATAATACCTGATCGACTCCCATGATTAACACCCGATTAATCAACGAGATCTTCAAGTTAATTAAAGTGTCAATGCTAAGAGACAAGCTATGTGCCATACCAGTTTCAGGTAACAAATTGACCACGGAATAGATTGTGGTATTTTGCCGGACTAACCCATTGATCGCATCAGCAATTGCTGGTTGTCCTTGCGGTATGACAACGATAACGGCAAGAGGCTTTGTGGCTAATGCCGTTTTTATCATATAACTGATGAGAGGTTCGCCATGCTTGCTAAGCAGCTGCTTAGATTGACCAAGACGCTCGCTTAGTCCACTGGCTAAAACAATAACAGCATGATCTTTTTCATTATTTTCTATGACGTTATACAATGGCGTTTTAGTCGGTAAAATAGAATTATGAGTATAAACATCGCTAGTCATGGGCGTAATCATTTTTATAGTTGTTGAAGCCTGTTTGCTCTGAGGCGTCCAGATTATATTGGCTATTTGAAAGTAATGTTTTCGACTTGTGCCCATGAATCACCGCGCTCATTTGTGCGATGATACTGAGTGCCAATGCTTCAGGTCCATCCCCACCCAATTTATAGCCGATAGGATAATGCAGTTTACGAATACCATCCGCTAAAATGTGCGGGTTAGCACTTGTCTGACTAATCTCTTTGATTAAACGCTCAGTGCGATAGCGAGGTCCCAGTTGTCCAAGATAACGATAGCGGGCAGAATGCTCTAGTAGTACGGCTAGTCGAGCGCGGTCTTGGGCCAGACTATGAGACATTACAGCAACGGCGGCGCCAGCACTAAGCTTGAGCAATGTTTCAGTATCATCTAAGGCTAAACACAGTACTGAGTCTGCTTGGCTAAAGCGCAAACGTGTTGCATATTGTGGACGACTGTCTATGACTGTGACATGCCAATCTTGGAGCTTTGCCATTGTCACCAGCGGTATAACATCGTTGCCTGCCCCGCAAATGAGTAATCGATTTTGGGGGCAAATGCGCTGAAATAACCACTCAGCCTCAGGCTGCCGATCACCTGTAGCTTGTAATTCTAAATCGTCCATTAGCTCAATGTATTCAGTATTTTTTTCATGAAACTTATACTTTGATAGTTTTTTAATGGCATTTAAGAACATATCATCTATAAAACTATTCGAGTCGCCTGCCATATTACGGTTCAAATATACATCGGCGAGACTTCCAGTTTTTAAATACTGATTCAAATAAATACGGGTACCAACTTGCATCTCTGTCTCTTTAATTTTAGGACCATCAGACCTAACAAGAGTGGCAATGGTTACTGGCTGCTCCGTATTACGAACCTGACGGATTAGATCGAGTAGTGGCATTGCTGACGCTAAACGCTCAAACAATACATGTACTCGTCCATTACAACCCAAGCCAAAATTGAGCTCACCTTCTAAAAGATCTTCTTCAGACATATCTTTATCTTTGACAGCAGTACCTTCTTCTACAACAGTTGAATTAGGATCGCCATTGTTAAGATATCCAATATCATCCCCTGTTTGGTATATCTGAACGCTCGCGCCATGGCGAGTCAACCAAAATGCACGTTTGATAATATGCGGCTCAAGGCAGCCACCACTAATCATTCCCACCGAACGCCCGTCAGCGCAGATCAGCATCATCGCACCTGATTGCCGGTACGCCGAACCCTCTGTACGAACCACAGTGGCTAATACGGCATCGATGTTTTTTTGTATCGCTTGTTCAGCAAGGTCAAGGATATCAGCAGTTTGATTCATCACGTTCCTTATAGACTTAGCAATAAGCTAATAGAATAAGCTAAAAAACCCGCTGTTTAATCGGGTTCCTTTAAGCAAAACAGTATTTGATAAGAATCAATCTGGTAGTTGTTCAATAAGCTTATCTAGAGTAATCGGAAAGTCTCGAACCCGGATACCGACCGCATTATAAATAGCATTTGCAATCGCTGCTGCAGCGCCTGAGATGGCCGTTTCACCAATTCCTTTGATATGCATCGGATTGGTATAACGATCATCTTCTTCTAGCAAAATAACATCCAATTGCGGTACGTCAGCATTGACAGGAATATGGTATTCAGAGAGATCATGATTACACAAGCGCCCGTCATGCTTATCATGGATAACCTCTTCCATCAAAGCTGAACCTATACCAAAAACCATACCACCATAACACTGTGAAGTAGCGGTTTTTTGATTGAGGATACGCCCTGCGGCAAACACCCCCGTCATACGCTTGACTCGAATCTCACCAGTTACTCGGTGAACAGCGACTTCCGCAAAATTGGCACCATAGGAGGCTTGGCGATGGGTTTTTTCATTTTTACCTGGATTAATTGCGCCTTTGGCACTTAACTTTTGGTCGTCATATTGGGCAATAATCTCGGCTAGAGAATAACTTTTATGACCACTAAAATCATATCTGCTTTGTTTAGCTGTCTGTTTCTCTGGCAAGCGTTCCATATAGATTCAGGAAGAGATACGCTCGTCCTTTGTGCCAACTTTTCTACAAGCTCGGTAGCAACATCCTTACCAGATTCAATGATAGTCTCTGTTACTGTCTCTTCATGCTCTCCTATTTTACTGATCTTCCCTTTATTTAGTTGGATGATATCTGAATATAGACCGACTTTGTTTGCTAGCATTTCACGCAATTGCTGACAAGCCAGATAAATGCTGCTACCTGAGCTTGCCGCACCCATACTACCGCCTGAACCAACGGCAGGCGGCAGACTGGTATCGCCAAGCTTCATCTCAACATGGTCAACCGGTAGACCCAATAAGTCAGCAGCAATTTGGGAAAATACGGTATAAGAGCCTGTACCAATATCGGTCATATCTGTCTCAATAATGGCTTTGACCCCAAGCGTTTTTGAGCCATCAATTTGTAGGGTTGCTCGCGCTTCAGAAAGCTTTAACTGATTACCGCGGGCAGCGGCAGCCATACCGATACCCATCCACCAGTCTCCTTCTAAGCGCTTGGCAGGCATTTTATTGCGCTTCTCCCAACCAAAATGCTCAGCCCCTTTCTCCATACAGGCAATTAATTGCCGAGTTGAAAAGGGTATTTCTTGAGTGGGATCTTGCTTAGGCTCATTACGGCGGCGTAGCTCTATAGGATCCATATCTAGTTGAATTGCTAACTCGTCCATGGCACATTCAACAGCAATTAATCCCACCGCCTCCCCAGGGGCGCGCATAGAGCCTGAGAGTATTTTGTTGACATCAACCATCTGATAGTCGACCTGACGATTTTCACCGCGGTATAGATAGTGAGTAGACAGCGCTGTAGGCTCAAAGAAGCTCTCACCGGGTAAATTGCTAGTGGTAGTATTATGAATAAACGTATTAATAATACCTTCTTTATTGCAGCCGATACCGATACGTTGACGCGTATTAGAGCGCCTTATGGTGGTTTCCATAACTTGCGGACGAGTCATCACAATCAATACCGGTCGTTTTAGCTCTTTTGCCGAAATTGCTGCGGCAATCGATTCAGGAGCAATACCCAATTTACTGCCAAAACCACCGCCAACGTAACGAGCAATTAGTTGCACATTATCTGGATCCAAATTCAAGGCATCGGCCACTTGTTGTTTGCAAGAGGACAACATCTGGTTGGAGGTATACATAATTAACTTCTCATCCTCCCAATAAGCCAAGGTGGCATGTGGCTCCATGGGCGAATTACTCTGGCTTGGCGTATGATAAATCTGATCAAACGAAACCTCAGACTCTTTAAGTCCTTGCTCAGGGTTACCCTGTTTATGATTCTTGTCCGAGCCTTTCTTTTCATCAACCGGATGCGCATTTCCCAATGCTGAGCCAAAATCTATCACGGCATCTTCTGTTTCATCTTTATAAGTTACCTTGAGAGCTTTTGCGCCCTCGGTAGCCGCTTCAAAGGTTTCAGCGATTACGGCAGCTATTGGCTGACCATGGTAAAAAATCTCAGCGACTCCTTGAGTAGGTGCTTTTTTCTCTCCACCTTGCTGAGCGTTACGCAAAAAATGCTTGGGATCCGTAATCACTTTAATAATGCCTGGAAGCGCCTCTACTGCACGACTATCGATGTGCTTAACCTTGCCTTTAGCAATGGTCGCACCAACTAAGACGCCATAAACCTGTCCTTCAATATAAAACTCTGCACTATAAGTCGCTTGTCCACTCACTTTCAAGGAGCCATCTACACGGTTAATAGGTTTACCAACCAATTGACTGGCAGTTTTATCGAAAAGAGTATCAACTGGGTTGTCCATGGTCATTTTTTTTGTGGGTTCTGATGGCAGTACTGCGTCCAATAATGACATAATTATGCTCCCTTACCGGTTAGTGCGCGCTCAATGACTTGTTTTAACAAGCGACGCGTCAACGGTATCTTAAAGTCGTTTTGACCACTACCTTTGGCGTCTTTTAATAATAAATCTGCCGCTTGCGTAATAATGCCAATGTTACCGTCTGTACCCGTTAGTAATGCTTCAACTGCTTCATTACGCCAAGGCTCAGTGCCAATACCGCCAAATGCCAAACGTACGGTTTCTAATTGTTCTTGATTATTAACGTTAATCACTGCCGCGCATGATACTAGAGCAAAGGCGTAAGAGGCGCGATCACGAACTTTGTCATAAGTGTGCATGCCTTTGATGGGCGCTGGGAGAACAATATGAGTAATCAGCTCTCCTGTCTCTAAAACAGTTTCGATATTTGGCGTATCTTTTGGTAAGCAATAGAAATCTTTAATCGCAATCTGACGCGAGGTGCCGTCTGCTTGGAGCGTCTCAATGGTGGCATCGAGTAAGCGCATCGCTACCGCCATATCTGATGGGTGCTGGGCAATACAATCGTCACTCGTTCCTAAGATAGCAAGTGGACGATTTTCACCATTGATAGCTGGACAGCCAGAACCAGGAATGCGTTTATTACAGGGACTATCGGACTGATAAAAGTAGTAACAACGCGTGCGTTGTAATAGGTTGCCGCCTGTGGTCGCTTTATTACGCAATTGTCCTGACGCCCCTGCTAACATTGCCCGTGCTAGTACGGGGTATCCTGCCGTAACCGCTGGGTGCGCGGCCAAATCACTATTCGTTACGAGCGTGCCGATGCGTAGTCCACCATCAGCGGTGGTTTCTATTTTTTGCAGCTCTAAGCGCGTAATATCAACCAATTTTTGAGGAGTCTCAACCTCAATTTTCATTAAGTCCAATAAATTGGTGCCACCGGCTATAAATGAAGCGTCTTTAGGCGTGGCAAACATCACGGCTTGTTGTGATTCAAGGGGACGGATATGTTCAAAGTGTTTCATGAACGGCCTCCTTGAGCATTGGCAATATTGGCAGTTTTCTTTACTACTGACTGACCGCCAATTTGTGCCTCGCTAGGCGGCGGTGACCAAATACCACTGATAGCTACATCAGCTACCCTATTATTGGTCGTGTCGTCGATTGTTGAAGAAGAGCTTAATAATTCTTTTTCAAGTACCTGTGAGATGGCTCTGATAATATTAGGATACGCTGAACAACGACAGATATTGCCACTCATGCGCTCAGCAATCTCTTGCACTAGTAATCCATTAGGATTTTGCAAGTCAGTAGTTACATGACTTGGCCACTGTTGCTTGATTTCTTCTATCAATGCCGTTGCTGAACAAATTTGTCCCGGTGTACAATAGCCACATTGAAACGCATCGTAATCTTTAAAGGCCTGTTGCAATTCTGATAGCGACTCAGGCATACCGATACCTTCAATGGTGGTAATCTCATCACCATCATGCATGACCGCTAATGTCAAACAAGAATTGATTCGCCGACCATTAATAAGCATAGTACAAGCGCCGCACTGCCCATGATCGCAGCCTTTTTTTGGTCCAGTAATATGTAAATGATGACGACATACATCTAGCAATGTCGTTCGCGGGTCAAGATTATCAAACTCATAATCCTGCTGATTAATCGTTAACGTTAAATTAGTCATGCTGGCTTCTCGCTGGCAAATAGTAATAAAATATTAGATTAGGTCTTATAGCTAGTCTATAGATTAAATGTTAACTGAATTTATATTGATGGCATCATCGTCTTTATGAATTTTCCGTCGCTCAACTATAAATACAGTTTTTGACATATAAAGAGTAAACCAGCTTATATTGGTATAGCAGATAAGCCTCGTAACACTGATAGCAATAAGACTTGGTTTGAGACACGGCTATTCGTCATGATGGGCTCAAGCGATACTTAATAAGTTATTTTGTAAACAAAGGTTAGATATTGTTTCGACAATATACTAGTAATCAATTTTTCTTATACCTAAAATTCTAAAGGTATTTTTTATTTGTCGCGAATAGTGGTTTTTTAATATCCAATTACACACAATATCTTCATTAAATTTTTTAGAGGCTGCGGAAGTTTAGATATTTTAAATGGCTTTAGAAATGTCATATTGCCCTAGAACATTTTATCTTTGACAATCATATGGCGGCTCAGTACTGATTAATTCACAACCTTAGTATTAAGGGCAATAGCCCAACCCACTGAATGTTGACAACGGCTACATGTTTCGTGTAAATGTGTTAGATATTCAACATAGCCACAATGCATACAAGCGTAGGGATGCCCTGTCTCTATGGTCTTTGCTGCTTTAAACTCTTTAGGAAAGATAGGTAGTCCATATTGGGTTTTATCATGTGGAAATAATAATACACTAAACTCACCATCAGTTTCGAGCAACCCCACCTCTACTTGCCCTAAATGACGTATGCCATATTGGCGCATTTCGGCAAAGAATTCATCATGAGACATTTCATCTTTTTTGACGTCTTCAAGCACTAGTAAGCCGTTTTCTACGATATAAGTAGGCCGACCTTCTAATAGTCTTTCAAGAACCTCGTATTTTGCAGTAAGCCAAGTACATAGCCTATAAAGTAGCAGTACAATACTCATAATAAGCACAGCTTGAATAAGCGGCAAATCTTTAGTGAACATTGGATCGCCTGCGATAGAACCGAGCGACAAAATAATGGTGAGCTCAAAAATAGAGAGCTGGCGAATGCCGCGTTTACCTGTGAATCGCAGAAATAAAATAATCATAGTAAACATCACAATCACACGTATTATGATTTCAGTGGCAAACGACCATGTAGTGTCATGTATAAAAATACTAGCCCAATCCATTGATGACTCTCCTATTTCTTCTGCTATAAACAGGGTTTTCTGTATTAAATAAATATTTGAAAGGCCCTTAAAATGTTATGAATAGACTGGTTCTGAAGAGTTGTAAATTTACCAATAATCAAAAGACAATAAAAAATCCAATGCTAGGCATTTTATTTAAACACCTAACATTGGATCACTGAGCCTAATCTTATAAATCACCAGTCTACTTTCTTTTTATCTTTATTTACGGCAACTTATTAATTTTTTCCTATTGATTAGCACTCAGCGTGTTAAAACCATTCAATTTTAAAAAATACTTGTGAACGATGATATAGACAGCATGCTCGTATAGGTTTCGCTGTCTTTTTCTAATCATTTAGAGTGCTACTGCACACCGTCTGCCGCTGTTTGATCTAAGTTTGGATTCTCGTCAGTATGATTGTCTGACTCCTCATTACCCATACTATCTGTAGACCCTGACTGATTCGTTGTGCCTGTTACATCACTAGAATTAGCAGTTGAGTCTGTAGTAGTATTTAGATTAGTATCGTTTGTCGGTGATAGCGTACCCTCTTGAGAGGCTACATCTTCAACTTCTGGACCTTGAGTGGTTTGCAAGCCATCGCCTGATTTAGTATTAGCATCCTCTTTTTCACTACTACAAGCACTCACTCCCATAATAGCTACCAAAGAAGCGGTCAATACGGCTGTACGGAATGATGCGTTTAATTCTATTTTTCTCATCTCAACGTCCTTAAGTTAAATTGAAGCAAAGTGCTAATTAGCTTCGCAGTTGCTCGAGCATGCTTTGGTATTTATCTTTTTTATCAGTAATTTTACTACGCTCCTCTGTGGCATTGGGCACTGGCTCTTTAGAGTCTTCTGCATTCTCATCAAAGGTTTTTAGCTCAGCCTCTGCAGCGTCCAGAAGCCTATTAAGCATCATAGCAACCGCTTTTTCAGAAACTTCGTGCGTCATACTAAAGGCTTCAGAGGTAAAATCATCTTTAAGCTTAGACGCCCATTGATAAATATTAGCTATTGTTGCACTCTGCTTATCATCTTGATCATATTTACTGGATATCTCTTTTTCATTGGAATCAGATTTCCCCTCTTTATCAGAGATAAAATCATCCTTAAGTTTAGATGCCCATTGGTAGATATTGGCTATCGTCATACCATGCTTATCATCTTTGTTAGATTCATTATCTTTGTTAGATTCATTATCTTTGTTAGATTCATCATCTTTGTTAGATTCATCGGCTTTATTAGACTTATCATCTTTATTAGACTCAGCCTGTTTTTCGGCATTGTAATCTTCAAAATCACCGTCTTCATACATTACCGTATCGCCTTTTAAGACCTCAACACCCGTTACTCCATCATTTGATGGTGCTTCTGTTGTATTCTCAAGAGACTCTAAAGCATTCTTGATTTTATCGTTATTCGTAGGTTTATCTGACATGATTTATAATCCTTATTATTGAAGTATATCTACACTCAATCATAAGTCAGCGCAATCTTATATTGCGTATCTTAATGTAGATTGTTTTGTTCCAAATTGTTTAAAAATGCTGCAAAACCTCCATGTGCTCGAGCTTGCAACCGGCTACTGGTCATCACACGGACGCGATTACTCCAAATAATGACCAATCCTTGCGCTTCAAATTTTCCCACCAAATCCACATCTTCATGGCATGGCAGATGCGCAAATCCGTCAACAGCCAGATAAGCGTCACTGCTAAAGCTTAAATTTGCCCCATGAATATGAGGATGTCCCATATTATCTTGGTAATGATTGATATAATTCTCTCGAGTTTGCACTGTCAAATGTGCCCAGCTATCAACGTCCACCACCCCGCAAATCATATCTGTCGATTGGTGGCTAATATGTTCAATCTGTTGTGCTAGCCAACCCACAGTTACCACTGAGTCAGCATCTGTACAAGCAAGCCATGTTGCCCCATTTGCGATTGCATGACGAATACCAATATCTCTCACTTGTCCCACACATTGATAGTCACAGCATAGGTAATCAACACCCGCGGCTTTGACAATGGACTGCGTATCATCGGTGCAGCTATCCAGCACCACCAGCGGATATGCCTTAATCGTTGAGGGTAATTGCTTGATAGCAGATTGCACTGATGCCAAGCATTTGGCGATAGTCATTGCCTCATTATAAGCAGGAATCACAATACCGATTTTCATATCAGTTTTTCTTGCATAGCTACCGAACTTGGGGATCGTTGCCAGATGTCTAGTAAGAAATCACTGTCTATTATTTGGCTTTGATGAGTTAACTCAACCTGATGCTTCTCATTACTTGTAAGGTTAAAAGCATGATGCAGACATTGATGCACGGCCTCACCTGTCATGGCAAAGCCATCAATAGCGTAGCGCCAATGACAACACAGTAACGTACCGCCTATAGCAAGGTTTTGCTGAGTCCAAGCGATCACTGTGTCAATATCATTGGGTGATAGATAATATAAAATCTCACTGATGACAATTAAATCAAAGGGTGACTTGTTAGTAGACGTACCGTCTGTTAAAGGATAAGCCTCTAAAACGGCATCATTTAAAGTCATTAATCTATTAGGAATCATACCCTGAATGACCTTAACATGAGACACTTCTGTCAAGCGCGCTTTAGCAAGTTGCACTGCCCGTTGATTACCATCGATACTCACTAATGTCAGGCAACGTTGAGCCAATAACTCACTGAGCACGCCGTTTCCGCAGCCCAGTTCAATAGCATTGTTATATTGAGATTGTGGCAGTATTGCCAGACAAATATCACGTTTTCGCTTTTCATACCAGCGAGTTTGATACTGCCATGGATCGGTATTGTCCTTATATAACGCGTCAAAATACGATTCTGAATAGCCATCATATTGGCTCACGTCAGCTAAGCTATTTTTAGAGGTATGATTCATACAAATAAACCTCCCAAGGTTGGCTGATTCTAGCAATCGTTTGCGCGGATAAAATGGGAGCGCTTCCCGTACTTTCATCCGCAGTAATTTGACTTTCAAAACAGGCAATGGCTTCTATTTTAAGCTGTAGTTGCTCAGGGGTTAAATCCACTCTCATAGCATGGTGCCAAGGGATACGGCTATCAGCAGGTTTTGCCCAATGCCATGCCCAAATTAATACTTGATAACAGGCCAAATGATGCTGCTTGGCAAATGAGGCAACCACTAGCCCGGTTGCTTCGTGGTCGGGATGACCGTCATGCATAAAAGGCGTTACTAAAACATCATCAGGCTGGATAATAGAGCTTAATTTTTGCTGAAACTGATCTTGTTGGCTGAAGACATTACCATCTGTTAAGTCTAAAGCAATAGTTTTGACCTGATGAGCAATGCCTAATACTTCCAGCGCTTTAACACTTTCTTGCGGTCGGATAATATCAAGGCTTTCTTGAGAATAAATTTGCGAGTTTGGATGGCTTTGTGTGCCATTGGTCACGTGAATAAGAACAATAGGATTGCCATTCGCGGCCAGTTGTTGCAACAGACCGCCACAGCCTAGTACTTCATCATCAGGATGCGGGGCAAAGATGCAGACTCTTTGATTTGGGGCAAAGCTTTTTGCAATATCAAATCGAGGCAAATCTTGCAGCCCTGCCCAATTTTGCCAAGCCTCTTGACTAGTGCCATCACCTTCAATAACACGGTTTCCCACGATCGGATGGTTGCCTTTGAGCCTATCAACATGCGTGTCGGCGACATCTTTATTTATAATTCTTATAGCCTCGTCAGATATTATAGTTGCCATATGTTGTCCTGCCCATTGGTTAAGTCATTGGATAAAGCGCCAGCTAACTCGCCGATTTTCTGTAAGTCAAAAGCACCATGACTTTGGCGGATAAAAACGGGCAGATCAGCTGACAATCTTGCAAAATGGGCATGGCGGCAAAATGGTGCTGCGCCCAATGCCTGACCAACAATATCCATTACTTGGCGAGCGACTTTCTCAACTTGTGACCTTAACTGGCGTATGGCAAGTTCGTGGCTGAGCTGTGGCTGACTATCTATTAAATCAGCAACATAATGAAAATACTGCTGAGTGACTGCCAATGCCGTACTAATTTGACCCAAATACATGGCTTTATAATCGTTTGGTTTCTGCTGATAGGCGCTGATCAAATAGTCTGCTAGATAAGACGTTGCTCCATACCAGCAAGCAGCAACCCCTGCCGCCCCATGCCAAAAACCCACACGTTCTAGGTATTCATTGGCTCTCCCAACTTGAATGGCCGATACTTCATGGAACTGTAATGTCGCTGTATCAGTGGCCTGCATCCCTACCGCTTGCCACTCCTCGTTATCAATCTCAATACCAGATTGCCTCATATCTACGACAAGCAATTGCGCTTGATCATTGGCATTACGATACGTTATGAGCCCATGATCTACGATATTAGCCCCTGAGCACCACGCTTTGGTACCACTGGCTTTTCCTTGCTCATAACCTATAGGATTGCCTTCTGCTGCCCAAACGGCCCACAATCCTTGATCTGCTTTACCATAGCCCACCTCATATAAAATGCTTAGCGCATCCAAGTGCGACTCAAACCATTTTGCAATTGTTAGATCAATCCCTGCTACATAAGCCAAAATTTGCCAACGGCTCAACGTACTTGAGACTTCACCATTTACAGGGCTAACACCGCTTGCTGGATGTGGAATTTTATCGCCATAGGTGATTAAGGTTTTTAAAATATCATGACGTAAGGCATCAGTTAAGCTAAGCGTACTAATAGCTTGATTATCAACCCGTAAGATATTTTCTATACTGGCTTTCATCTCTGATAATAAAGAATTTTTTGTATCTAACGCTAGCATAAGGCTCTCCTAATTATTCTTATGAGTCAGATATTTGGACTGCGGTAGGTTTCAAGCGATCCGTTTGATGCTTTTTGACATTATACAAATCATTTAAAAAATTCTGCTGCCAAACCTGTAAGTCATTTTGTTGTAATCCTCGCATTAATGACTGATAGCGCGACTGCCGCTCATCTAACGGCATCGTCAAAGCAATTCCTAAACCCTCTGTCATACTTTTTGGCTTATATGGATCGATAATGACCGCAGCTTGCATTTGCTCGGCTGCCCCAGCATAACGTGAGAGCAATAGTACGCCAGGATTGTCAGGATTTTGAGCCGCAATATACTCTTTGGCAACTAAGTTCATACCATCTCTAAGCGAATTAACCCAACCAATATCACTCTGCCAAAACATTGTCATTAGTGTCTCGTGGCTTATGACGCTTTCGCAGTAGTTGATAGCTTGCCAACTACTCATAATATTCTCATTTTCAGAAATATCATTTCTACACTTACTGAATAAGAACTGCTGATTAACGTCGTTGATAGTATATTTAACTTCATCATAGAGACGCTGATAAGCGGGCACATTTAGGCGACTAGGACAGGCAATTTGTAATAACGTCAGCTGATTCTGATATAAAGGATTTTGCTGTAAAAAATCGCGGTATGCCGAAAAACGCTTTAACAACCCTTTTGAGTAATCGATTCTGTCCACCGCAATAATTTTTTGGGCAGCAGATTTTAGGGTCTTTTTATTCTGATTGGCTTTGTCATATTGCGAGGATAAGTGGCTAATTTGCTGCTGTATTCTTGTCACATTTATGCCGATTGGATAGGCATCAATCCGCAAATAGTGAGGATGATTTAGACCTAAGTTAAGCATAATCTGCGTATTTTTTGACTGAGTAGAGGTTACAAAACCTCGCGGGGTATGTAAGGCGTTTCTTAGCGAATCTTTTAAATAATAATGGCATACAGCAAAGCAATTGGCTCTACCTTGCTGAGTTTGTGTACCAAGCACGTCGTAATGAGCAAGATGCGTAATGAGCTCACCGCTTTTATCAAGTGATTGCCAGAAAGGTAATGAGACAAAGGGGATGTGGAAAAAAAAGCCGATACGATTGCAAATACCCAGCTGCCTACAATGATATGCCACACTTAAAAAATGATAATCATGCACCCAAATCACATCATCAGGCTCAATAATCTTCTTTAATTGCTTAGCAAAAAGGTGGTTTACCGTTTGATAGCCTGCATAATCCTCTGGCGCTTGACTAATCAAATCAGTTCTCTCATGCAATAATGGCCACAGTACATTGTTGGCAAAGCCGCAGTAAAACTGCTGATACTGCTCAGTGGTAAGTGCAGTGGTCATATAAGTGATGAATGTATTCGCACACGGCGCGGCAGCATCTGCTAAAGCAGTTTGTTTGATACTACTAAATTCATTAGTATAATCATCGTTATAGCGCTCGACAATTTCACCATTCCAGCCCATCCAAACGACTGATTTTCCGTTTAATACGTCTTGCAGTGCTATTGCAAGTCCACCTGCCATTGGGTTGTTATCGGGCATTTTAACCCGATTAGACAAGACGATTAAGCGGCTCATACCACGTGTCTCACTCTTACCGTTTCTTTTACTAACGCATTAGGTTGTTGGCAGAAGCTTAAAAAGCTATCTAGTAAAATAGTCACCTCATAAATGTCATGGACATAGTAATTGGCATGCGTAGACTCACTACCGACCTTAATTCCCATTCCTTTTATTAACTGTGAGTCGTCTTCTAGCGATTTACTTTCACCTTGTACAGCCATAAATCCTGCCTCATCCGTAATATCATCACCGATGAAAATAGGAAAAACACTCTTATTACTCTGCATTTTTTTTAGTAAAGCTAGAATGGCGCTACCTTTATTTGCTCCTTTTGGCACCACCTCCCAAACATATTTACCGGATTTTAATGTCCAGTTATCATGACTTTTTAAGGTTTCTACCATGATGGTATAAGCCGGATCAGCTAAAGCAGGGTTTTTCCGGAAATGGAGAGCGACAGAATAGGGTTTGTTTTCTATGATGAAGTCATCAAAGGGAATGCAAGATTGGATAATAGATTCTGTTATTACAGCAAGTTCCATGATATTAACAGATACAACGTTTGTCTCATTATGGTCACTGTCATCATCAAACGCTATTTCTAGTCCATGAGTTGCTGCGATCGGTAACATTAAAGGAAACAGCATTTGCTTTGCTTCAGCCAAACTGCGTCCTGTCACGGCAGCAATTTTTACACCATGGGTTTGTATTTTTTGTAGAAGAGTTAAGGTTGATGTTGGGATAACGCTGTCTTTAGGATTCAATGTGAAATCGGCTAATGTGCCATCTATATCTAGAAACAAACAATAGCCTTGCTGATGGGATAAATAGTCAGCAAAGTTTTTTGGTGGAATATAGATAGGTCGCCTATTTATGCTGGGGCTTCTTCCTGAAGTCACGTTTTTTCCTTGTTAGTAAAAGACCATCTTTCGCTCTAATTCCACCTACATTCGAAATAATTTGTCTGTTAAAAACTGTCGCATTTTTAATATGGACCTATAGGAAGGCGAATACTAAGCAATTGAATTTAATAAGAAGTGTGCCATAACCCAAGTAAAAATCTAGTGACCAGAGTGTGCTGTTTAACGTGAGTTCTGTAACTCCTTAAACACGGTTGCCACTTATAAAAGACCGCTATACATGGTATGTGATTCAATAGCGCTTAGCTTTTTGCGTAGTGCGCTCATTTGTAATTCGAAGTTCTTGTAATACTCTTCTTTGTCTTTCTCTTTTTCCTCTAAGCTTTTTTGATAAGTAAAATCATCCAATAGCATTAAACAATTTGTAATTAACTTGAGATTATTTAATGATAGATCCTCATATCTACTCAAATCATGTGACTTGATTTTTGAGCGTAATTCAGTGTCTTAGCTGAGACTCCCAATAGTTTAAATTAAAGTTGTTGTACTCAGGCTATATCACATATTAAGGTTCATGAACCAATTATTTTTATATTAACTATAGGTCATTGTTTTTAATATAAAATTACCTCTTTTAAATCACGAACCTAACTTTAGGTAGCCATAAGTTAAATAGAGTGTAAAACTATTGATAAAGCAATCATGTTGATATCATATTAATCAAAGCTTACATGTCTAAACCTAATGCTTGCTGACCTGTCTGTGCAGCTACAATAACACCCTCACCGACTATAAATAACATATCTGCGCTCTGCTTAGCATTATCAGCACTCACCTGTTTAAACTTATCAAACAGCCACCGCCGAACTTCGGATTGGTGATAATTTATTTTTTATTAAAGAAATCAATTTATATTATTGTCTAAATACTCTCCCAACCAAGTCAAAAACTCATTACTCGTCGTTGATACATTCAATCGTAGATGCGTCGAAGTACGCGCATCTGGATAAAACAGCTGTCCGGGTGCAACCAGCCAGCCTTCTTTGTAAGCATCCAGTGCCAACTGTCTTGTATCCTGCCCTGTATCTACCCATACAAATATGCCTGACTGTGTATGTTCCGGATAAACAAGACCGATTTTAGGTAGTGCCTCACGCATTTTTTGATGTGCCGAATATAACTGCTGCTGAACTTTTTTAAGCTGCCGCCGATACTCCCCTTGCGTCCATAAGCGATGAATGACCCTCTCCCCAAATTCTGGCGTGTTCATATTACTTAAGGTTTTAATGCTTAATACATCATCAATATATTTATCTGGGCACACCAGCATACCGACTCGCCAGCCTGATGCCATTGATTTAGAAAAACTTGTGGCATAAAACACGCGCTCGAACTGGTCTAAAGTAGCATAACGCAGCGCCTGCTCTTCAGGTACAAGAGCGGCGTATAAATCATCTTCGAAAATATAGGCACCGTGCTCGTGAATCAGATTCAGTACTTGATACGCACGAGCCGGATGCAAGTAATAGGACGTTGGATTGTGTAGCACGCTGTTGGTTAAATATAGCTTGGGACGATAAGCGGCAAATATTTTTTTCATCTGCTCAATATTAGGACCTTGATGGTCGCGCTCAACAGCCACTACCTTCAAGCCTTGTTGTTGTAAGCAGCTGGTTAGCCAATACCAGCCTGGACCATCAACCAATACAGTATCGCCAGCCTGAGTCAGCAATTGGGCAACCATCGTTACCGCTTGTGATACGCCCGATGTCGTAATCACATTATCGAGATGAGTGTGCATGCCGAGCACGTTTAAATGCTGTACGAATTGCTGACGTAGCGGTTTATAACCTTGAATATCGCCATAGTCATAGATAAAGTCATCTGCTTGTTGAGTAACCTGCCGTATCGCCCATTCCATTTTATCATTACGTACCCAATCACTTGGCAACACGCCTGCCCCTGGAGAGCGCTCACTAGGAATATCACTAAACATATGTTGTACCAACCAGCGTGTATCTATGACTGGAGATTTATCAGTTATCTTTTCATTATTTTGATGATTCAAGCTGGTCATCACATTGACGTAATAGCCTGAGCTAGGTTTAGCCGTCAATACATTGGTCGCCACCAATTGCTCGTAGGCTTGTACCACCGTAAAGCAGGATATGTCTAATAATTTTGCTAACTTTCGCACCGAAGGCACGCGCTGATTGGGTAAGTAAATCTGCCAGTTGATACGCTGCTGTAGCCATTCAGCGACGGCATCAGTCTTGGTTAAATTGGGGTTTAAGATATAGGTGTCAACCATAATAAATACGCTTATCTCTTTTAGGTGCTAATAATAAGTGCTAATAGGAGGCATTGATAAATTGTAACGTTAAGCTCAACTATACACTTTGTTTACCATCAGTGAAACTGTATCGGGTCTGTTATGGTCGTATAATTTATAGTGAGTCTCATCAATCACGTTTAGCATCATTAGGACGATACAACAGATGAGTATGACCGCAATCCTTGAGGGCAATATTTTGGCATTGGCAATTTTTATGCTGGTTAATTCTGTCACGCCAGGACCTAATAATTTAATGCTGTTACACGGTAGTATTAAACGCGGATTTTGGGCGTGTCGCTGGCATATGCTTGGTATTACTGTCGGCGTCACGGTTATGCTGTGGCTAAGCTACTGGGGCATGGCAGCCTTAATCATCAGCTTCCCCGCTGTCATGCTTAGCATAAAATTATTAGGCACATTATATCTGTTGTGGCTCACTTATCAGATGGCTAAAACCGACTTTATCGCGGTCGTTAATTACGCCCTAAAGCATGGGCAACAACATAAGCAAGCGAATGAAGTCCTTATTCAGGCAAAGAACGTTGAGGTCAAAAAACGCTTCGGTGAATTGCCGCTAAGCTTTGGACAGGCGTTATTGTTTTAATGGCTTAATCCAAAAGCATGGACGATGACGGTGGTTGCACCAAGTTTAGCAATGTTCCATGCCGGCAAGCCGTGGCTAGATAACTATCTACTACTGGCAATGAGCGCGATTATTAATCTGCTATCCATCAGCTGCTGGGCGGCAGGTGGTCATTGGCTGCGAATGCTGGTGCATCTACCGCGAGTCATGCGCGTTATTCACGGCTTGATTGTACTTATGACGCTGTATTGCGCAGTGACACTGTGGTTATAAGTTTTGGTTATAGATAAAATTTTTCCATAACTAAAGTACAAGTTTTAATAACAACTAACAACAACCAATAATAACAATTACCTAGGCCAATCTTATGACCCCTTTACACATTGCCTTAGCGATACTGGTTACCTTTATTTGGGGTGTGAACTTTACCTTTATTGCGTGGGCGCTCGACAGCTTTCCGCCTTTAATGCTCACTGCCCTACGCTTTTTCTTTACCGCGGTACCATTGGTTTTTTTCCTCAAGCCGCCCAAGTTTAATCGTACATTATTTATTTATGCCATCGGTACGTTTGTCATGCAATATGCGTTTGTTTTCACTGCTATGCATTTAGGTGCATCGGCAGGGTTAACGGCGCTATTATTACAAACTCAGATTTTTATCACTGTATTATTGGCGTATGTTCTATTGGGTGAGTCAGTAAGTCGCATGCAGATTATCGGTATGTTAGTCGGTGTGCTGGGACTGGGCGTGATTGCGCTCAACCTTGGCGGTGATATGCCTTTGATTGGGTTTGTTTGTATCTTAATTGCAGCGATTGGCTGGAGCTTCGGCAACATTGCCTCAAAGCAGGCGTCAACACGGGCATCAATACCAACAGTTATAAAAGCCGAACAGGAAGGCTCAGGCGTCGCTATAGTGTCAGCTATTAATAAGACAAATAAAGCATCGGCGTTGTCTGCCTTAGCTCTAGTGGTATGGGGTGGTCTGATCGCTTGTGTGATTTTGACGCTATCTTCTCTTATATTTGAGACCGACGCATGGCAATTAGCGACGTTTACGAGCGTATCGCTCAAGTCTTGGTTGTCGCTTGGGTTTATTGTTTATATCTCAACGCTGGTTGGTTTTGCACTGTGGGCGCATTTGCTGAGTCAAAACACAGCTTCCAAGGTTGTGCCCTTTGCCTTACTGGTGCCCGTATTCGGGATGACAACCTCAGTGCTGTTCCTAGGAGAAGTGGTGACGTGGTGGAAGATATTGGCGATGGTTTTAATCTTATCAGGATTATTACTGGCAAATGTGAGGTTTGGGCTACAAGGAAAGCCCGCTCTCAGCTCATAATTAGCAGTAAATAATCTAATTTTCCAGTGTCGGTTTTATGTTTATCTTAAGTTAATTTTTCAGCCATCATCAGCTCGACACTTATTTGAAAGTTATACTTATCTTTGACAGTAATGCTGACCCTACCATTATGAGCATGCGCAATAGCTTCTACTATTGACAGCCCTAAACCTGTGCCTGAATGCATGCTGTTCGTTTTATGATGACGATAAAAGCGCTCAAACATTTTATCCGTCTCGGTTTGCGTTAGAGGCTCATCCAAGCGATTTGTGAGCATTATTGTTAAATAGGATGGCTTTAAAGACAGTGGTTTTGAGCTTTTTAAATTGCTTATAACATCATGAGTGACAGCGGACGCTTTAATAGTGATAACGCTATCACCTGCTGCATAATAAATCGCATTTGACATGAGATTAGCAAACAACCGTTGTAATAAACCTTCATCCCCTAACACTGCTCTAAAATCGCCAGTTTTTTTAAAAGATATATTCCGATCCTCTGCTATCATCTCATAATACGAGATGAGTTTAGTGATCATCAACTCGGTATCAACACGGTTAAGCTGCGAATCAGATAGCCCCTTTTGTGTCTTTGCTAGCAGCAGCATGTTATTAATTAGGGCAGATAATTGCCCAATGGTGTCATGCTGATGGTGCAGCTGCTCAACATATTCATTGCTTGATCTTGGCTTGCTTAACATCACCTGAGTTTGCGTGCCAAGCGTTGCCAGCGGAGTACGCAACTCATGAGCAATATTATCTGAGAAGCGCGATAACGATTCAAAATTACTTTCCAGCTTCTCCACCATTAAGTTATAAGACTCAGCCAATGGTCGAAGCTCTAAGGGCATATTACCAACCTCTATCCTTTCATGCAGCCTTTCAGGGTTGATCCCTTTCATTTTTTGAACAATAGTAGCCAGTGGCGCAAATCCCCAATAGACACTTAAGGCAGCAATGGATACTAGCAATAGCGTGATTGCAAGCAAGATCATACTCAGCTGACGATTAAACTGCATAAGATACTGATGATGCATATCAATAGGCAGCATAATAAGTGCTAATGTTTGGTTGCTTTGAAGCACCATAGCTCGGTAATTTCTATCATTTATCTGCAATATAAATTGTTCTTCATGATAGGTCTGCCAGAGCGTTAACACATTAAAGTCTTTTGGGAACTCATTAGCAAAACCGATCGGTGCGCTTGATAGTAATTGTCCAGCCTTATCAAATACTAAGGTTTTTAAATCGTAATCAAGCCAAGAGGAATGCAGATGATCGGCATCTGTTGGCACAGGTAACGTTGACGCTGATGCCGTTGATACGCTTACGATTGATGGGTTTAGAGCAACTGTTTGTTCATCATTACTTATCTCTCGCTTACGTAAATTAAACGCCGCATGAGTGATAATTTCTGCATCCATTTGATCAAGGTGACCGCTCACAGAGCGCTGAACCCATACATAAATAATGAGTTGAGAAATAACAACCGATATGGTCAATAAAAACACAATGCGCCATAACAATGGCCAACGCTGATTCGGAATTTTATAATTCATTGTATTTTAGATTATCTTTATTAATACCATCACTGCCATCGCTGTTAATGATACTGATACGGTCAGTATCGACAGCTGGCGCATCTAATGCTTCTAACCTATACCCCATCCCGCGTACGGTATGAATCAGCTTGATATCAAATCCATCATCAATTTTTATGCGCAAGCGCCTTATAGCCACGTCAATGACGTTCGTATCACTATCAAAGTTTATATCCCACACTTGCGAGGCGATGACAGTGCGTGGCAGCACCTCCCCTTGACGTTCTAAAAAAAGCTGTAGTAAAGCAAACTCTTTGGCAGTCAATTTGATGGAGGTATTACCTCGATATACGGTGCGTTTAGTAATGTCCATTTTCAGGTCAGCGATATGTATAACCGAGCTTTTATAATCTGATTGATTGGCACGGCGCAGCAGGCTTTTTATTCTGACAATCAGCTCGGCAAAAGCAAAAGGCTTGGTCAGATAATCATCGCCACCAATTTCAATGCCCTTAATCCGATCACTTAAGTCGTCTTTAGCGGTTAAAAATAAAACGGGCGTATGCTTGCCAGCAGCACGGTAGCGCTGAATCAGCTCAAAGCCACTGACGTCAGGTAGCATCACATCCATCACCACCACGCTGAATGCTTCCGTCATTAACGCATGATAGCCATCTAAACCTGTTATGTGATGATCCACGATGAAGCCTGCCTCAGTTAAGCCTTTTTTTATATACTCACCAAGTTTTGCTTCATCTTCTACCAATAGCACTTTCATAGTCGCTTCTCTTCATCCCATCATAGTTTTTAATCGCTTATCGTAAGCGTTGCTTATTGTCGGTACAGTACAGTTTATAGCAAACCCTTGCTATAACAGCTTTAGATACAAGCGTCTGCTGTTGTTCGATATTGATGACAATAAGATGACAACATGATGTTATTTCTAACAAACATGTCATGTCCCAGTCATCTCGCTGTCAGCCTGTGATTGGTATTCTAAACCCACGATACATAGATAGTCTGCTGTGATAAGGATGATTTCTATGCTAGCCGTTAATAAAAAATTATAAACCGTTCTTACAGGTCATTATTCTACTTAAACATGCATTTACTTATATTTTGAAAGGTTTTATATGAAAAGTTATGGTTTATTAAAAAAGGTCGCACTACTCTCTGTTTCTGTACTAATTGGTATGTCAGCTGCCAATGCGCATACGACCAATCTGGATGCTTCTATTCTCAATAATTGTGATGCGCTTACTAATTTTGCAAGAAACGCAGATCATAACGATGCACAACTCTCCAATACTCAAAAGAAAAATTATATCGATGCCAGAGTAGCGTGTCAGGTTCAGCACCAAGATCAACACTTGCAGTCAGAAAAGTATTTTGTCAAAAAATATGGTAGCGATCGTGATAGCGATGCACAGACCATACTAAATGAATATGTCGCCCATTAAAATCCAAAGATGTGAAGATGACAAGATTGTCATCTGAGCGTCATCTACCAGTCAGAATGAATCCTGTACGATTTAGACTGGTTTAACGGTTATTGACCTTACATCGTTACTGACCTTAATAGCCTTTATCCCAACCAATAGGAATTACTTATGTCAAAATTTAAATCGATTGCCATTACTACCATCGCTCTAGTGATATCGACTTCAGCCTTGGCTCATGATCCAAAAATGCATGTGCAGAAAGATCAAATGAACTGTGAAAAGATGGCAAAGCATATGCAAATGATGGAAAAAATGGACCATAGCAAAATGGATATGAATGACCCTGCCATGAAAGCCATGATGGCAAATATGGGAAAAATGAAACAAATGTACCAAAAACACTGTGTCACTAGTGACAGTAAATCTTAAAAACTTCGGTTCTGTTAGTTAATACTTCTTCTCTAATTAAAGAGCAATTAACGGAAATAATTTTTTAGGAATACGTATGAAATTCTTATTGGGCGTGCTCTTTACTGTATTTGTGGCAATCCTTGGCATATTTGCGGTTGTCAGTAGCGGTATTGTCAATGTGGGTGCAGACCAAGAGCATAGCCCAATGATGTATGGTTTTTTAGAAACCGCGCGCAAACGTTCTATAGAAAATGCCAGTAAACATATCCCTGTTCCAAATTTAGAGCAGGTTGATATGATTAGCTCAGGTGGCGCTGATTACAAAGACATGTGTGCAGGCTGTCACTTGTCTCCCGGTGTAGAAAAAACCGATCTTAGCGCAAGCCTATATCCCAAGCCGCCTAACTTCACCAAAGCTGACGTCGTTGCGCGCTATAACTCTGAGGCTGGTGCACAGCAAAGCTTTTGGGCTATTAAACATGGCATTATGGCATCTGGAATGCCTGCATGGGGAGCTACTCATGATGATGATAGAATGTGGGCGATGGTGGCTTTTATAAGGTCATTACCTGAATTAAGTGTAGCCCAATACACGATGCTCACCACAAGATTCGATAGCGATATGATGGATATGGATGCAGAAATGATGGACATGTCGGGTGAAGGCGCTGAGATGCAGCATTAATGATCGTTAGCTTTAAGGTAGTCACTTTCAAGATTACTGATGTTCAGAATTAATAATGATGATAATAGAGATTTAAGGGTATTTTATGAGACGTTATAAAGACAGATTTTTTAATGGACCTAGTCGATTATCAGGTCGTGCACTTGTATTGATGGGGACAGCGACACTGTCGTTGACGCTAGCCGCTTGTAGCCAAACCAATACTAAAGTCTCTGATGCACAATCAGTAAAGGTTGAACAGTCTGCTGCCCAGAATGTACAAGTGCAAACTGAACAATCAGCTCCGGCAATTGCCCCTGCAATCAACCCCTCATCATCACTTAAATCAGAGTTACTTAAAAACGTTTCAGCAACCGTCTATAAAGATGCCAACTGTGGCTGCTGTAAAGCGTGGGTAGGCTATGCAGAAGATAATGGATTAAACGCAACTGCCCATGATGTAGCAGATTTATCTTTATTTAAGGAGCGTTATGGCGTACCACAGCAAATGCGCTCTTGTCATACCACCGTCACCACCGACGGTTTTGTCTTCGAAGGTCATGTGCCTGCTAAGCATATGGCACAGTTTTTAGCAAAGCCTCCTAAAAAAGCCATTGGACTTGCTGTACCAAGCATGCCCGTTGGCAGTCCTGGCATGGAGTATCAAGGTAAATTTATGCCTTATAAAGTAATGCAACTTAATAAAGACGGCACTACAGAAGTTTATGCTGCTATTGAGACGCCTCAGCAGCAACTATGATTGAAATATCTGTCAAACATAAAAAATATTATAACTATAAGCTTAACCACCCTCTCTTAAATTAGGTCATCATTATGAACAAACAGAACATATTGAACCGCCGACGTTTTTTAACCGGATCCTCCGCTATCCTTGGTGCCTCCTTGCTACCAACTATTGCCAGTAGCGCATTGGGACATTCGAGTCGCTCGGGCGCTCAAGGCGCTACTATTAATAGTGATCAAAACATTCATAAAGTACCTGTGTTGACTGGTAAAGAGTTTGATTTATACGTCAGTAAACAGTCCGCTATTGTCAACGGTAAAAAGAGCATGGCGACGCTTATCAACGATTCACTACCGGCACCGACGCTAAAAATGCGTGAGGGCGATACGGTAGTGATACGTGTTCATAATCAGATGGATGAATCAACCTCTATTCATTGGCATGGATTGCTGGTGCCGTTTGAGATGGACGGGGTGCCCGGCATTAGCTTTGATGGGATTCCTGCAAACAGTACCTTTACATATACATTTAAACTCAAACAATCAGGCACTTATTGGTATCACTCACACAGTGGGTTCCAAGAACAAACTGGTATGCTGGGTGCTATGGTGATTGAACCTAAAGGGCGTGAGCGTCATCCTATCGAAGAAGACCACGTGATCGTTCTCAGTGATTGGACTAGCCGCAACCCGCATAACCTCTTGAAGCTACTTAAACAGCGAGCAGATTTTGACAACTATCATCTGCCAGACTTCAAAAAATTGCTTGCTGATATTGCTGCAACGGATATGAAAACCGCGTTTGATGAGCGCAAGATGTGGAATCAGATGCGCATGATGCCTACTGACTTTACTGACTTGTCTGGCGAAAATACCTTTACCTATCTTATGAATGGCAAAACAACGGCGGCTAATTGGGCACAAATCGTAAAAGCAGGACAGCCGGTTAAACTTCGTTTTATCAATGCCTCAGCCCAAACCATTTTTGATGTACGCATACCTGGTCTCAAAATGACTGTGGTGGCAACCGATGGCATTGATGTCGCACCCGTTGCGATTGATGATTTTCGTATTGGCGTGGCTGAGACCTATGATGTCATTGTCACCCCGACCAAAGATGCGCATACCATATTTGCCCAAAATATAGACCGTTCAGGCTATGTCGCAGCAACGCTTGCCACCAAAGAAGGCGCTCGTGCAGCAACACCTGCTATGGACAAGATTGAATGGCTAACCATGGCAGATATGATGGGCGCTATGGGTGCTGATGGTTATCAAGCTAAGCATGCCAAAACAGAATACGATTTTAAGAGTGATATGCGTGTGGACAGTCCACGTATGAACCTTGATGATCCCGGTATCAACCTGCGTAATATTAATAGAGAGGTGTTGAATTATAGTCAGCTACGCTCTGTCGATGAGGCAATATTTGCGGAGCGGCGCAAACCTACCAGAGAGATTGAGCTACATTTAACCGGTAATATGGAGCGCTATATTTGGGCGTTTGATGGGGTTAAGTTTAGTGAGGCGACACCGGTCAATATTAAGCCGGGGGAGCGTGTACGTATTACCTTAGTCAATGACACGATGATGAATCATCCGATGCATTTACATGGCATGTGGAGCGATTTGCGCATGCCTAACGGTGAGTTTCAGGTGCGCAAGCATACTATTATGGTGCAACCAGCACAAAAAATCAGCTTTGATGTGACAGGAGAAGCTGGTCGATGGGCATGGCATTGTCATCTGCTTTATCACATGGAAGCCGGTATGTTTAGAGAAGTGGCGGTCGTTTAAGCAAATCTTTGATTGATAGGTGAGAGATGAGATGAAAATTCATAGAGTAGGTTTACGGTTCGCCGGAGTATCATCATTAGTATTACTAGCATCGTCATTTGCTAACGCTGCTGACCCGTCCACTGTTAAAAAAGACATGACTATGTCGGGCATGGACCATAGCAGTATGGATATGTCAGATATGGACCACAGCAGTATGGACATGTCAGGCATGGATATGTCGGATATGGACCATAGTAGTATGGATATGTCAGGCATGGACCATAGCAGTATGGATATGTCGGGCATGGACCATAGCAGTATGGATATGTCAGATATGGACCACAGCAGTATGGATATGTCAGGCATGGACCATAGTAGTATGGATATGTCTGGTATGGACCATAGCAGTATGGACATGTCCGGTATGAATCATGGCAGTATGGATATGTCAGGTATGCAAGGTGGTAAGGCTCCAGCTGATGCGCGCAGTCCCGACTATTCAAACGGTGTTCCCTATGGACAGTATGGTAAGCCTATGATGATGGGCGATATGCCATTATGGGGCGTTTCTGTAGATGATTTAGGTTATCAGTTTGATGACGATCAGATTAATTATGAAGTGGGTGCTTGGTATGGCCTAGATGAGCGCCGTCTCTCTTTACGTAGTGAAGGTAGTATTCAGACCGAAGGTGATAAAGAAATTGATAGTCTGACCTCATTGTCTTACTGGAAGCCATTGAGTATCTTTTGGAATGGTGAAGCTGGTGTCGCTTACGATACCGAAAATGATAAGCCTGCTCTTATGGCTGGTATTGTCGGTACTATGCCTTACTTCATTGAAACTGATGCTAGAGCTTATCTATATACCGATGGTCAACTCCGTCTTGATCTTGGTGCAGAATATGAGTGGCGTTTAAACCAGCATTGGGTCGTGATACCAGAGGTAGGACTAACGGCATTTAGTAAAGAAGACAGCGACAATCATATTGCCAAAGGCTTTAACGAGATGGAGGCTGAAGTTAGGCTCACTTATGACACATTAAGTCGCCAACTGGCACCTTACGTCGGTGTGAGCTATGAGTCCGCTTTAGGTAATGCTCGTGACCTACGTCGCCAGTCAAATGAGTCGATTGATAGCAGTAGCTTGACTGCGGGAGTTAAATTTTGGTTCTAAAATTATTACACTTATAGGAGATATACTATGAATACTTCAGATCAAAACAACATGAATCATCAATCTGGCATGAACCCTTATGTAAAGTTCACTTTGATGATTGTGACGTCTACGATTGTGATGTACATCATGATGTATTTCAATACTTATGAATGGAGTCATATTTACTTTAGTGAAACCCGAGCTTATATGGCGCTCTACATGGGTGCCGGTATGGCCGTCATTATGCTGGCCTTTATGGGCAATATGTACAAAAAAACCAAAGTTAATTTGATGGTTTATGGGCTAAGTGTGTTGATGTTTGCCATCGGTATCTGGGGCGTGCGCTCTCAAGCAACCGTCGATCAAGTCGATTGGATGCAAGCGATGATACCGCATCACTCGATTGCTATTTTGACCAGCTCTAGAGTAGATATCGAAGACCCACGAGTGCAACAGCTCGCTGATGATATTGTTAAGGCGCAAAAGCGTGAAATCGCTGAGATGCAAGCGCTCATTGAAGAGCTTGAATAAATGAGGTTTAGCTCAGTGTTGGTTCCAATGAGTTAACATTAGCATGAAAAATAGATAAGGAGCTGTTTTCTATAGCTCCGCATACCTTTACTACAGAGTTAAGTGCTATCAGTATGTATTTCCTTTTCTCTAATATCTGTCTCTAACATCAAAATTAAGATTTTATCAAATGGTCATCATGATAACGAGCATCTCTTAACTACTAAGTTAGATCGTAACCTTTATTCACTATAAGTGAAGGAGTTATCTAATGAACCCTAATAATGACGATAAAAAAAATGGCCATAGTGGTTTAGAGTCAAACAATACTAACCAGACCCATACTACCTTCAAAGAGTATAACCAAGTGCCAGCTGATTATAGTGGCACCGTTTATAGCTGTCCGATGCATCCAGAAGTGAGAGATATAGAAAAAAGCGATTGCCCACTATGCGGTATGTCCCTTAAACCTGAAGACACAGCTGACGAAGATAATGTTGCCGAGATGGCAGCGATAAAAGGCGATCACTCAAGCTGCCACAGCGCGTCGAGTACCGATGCCCATCTTGCTAAAAATAGTAAGTACGACAAGGTACCCAAAAATTATGGCGGTACGGTCTATATTTGTCCGATGCATCCAGAAGTAAGAGATATAGAAAAAAGCGATTGCCCACTATGCGGTATGTTCCTCAAACCTGAAGACGATGTTACTGATGAAGGCAGTCATTCACATTGCCATGGAAAAAATACTGACCGTACCACGGTAAAATCTGCCAAAGGTGGCAAATACGACAAAGTCCCAGCTGATTATAGTGGTGCCGTTTATATTTGTCCTATGCATCCCGAAGTCAGGGACGTGAAGAATAGCGGCTGTCCGATATGCGGAATGGCGCTTGAACCAGAGACAGCTACCATTGGTGAAGAAGACACCTCAGAGCTCGACGATATGACTCGCCGTTTCTGGATATGCACGGTACTCACCATACCGTTATTTCTGTATGCAATGAGTGATATGGTAGGTTTAAGCTTAGACAACCTTGGTCAAGGTGATATCTCTGGACAGATCGCTCAGTGGATTCAGCTAGCGCTTGCAATACCAGTGGTGTTATGGGGAGGCGCACCGTTCTTCGTCCGTGGCTGGCAATCAATAAAAAGTCGAAACCTAAACATGTTTACTCTGATTGCCGTTGGTGTAGGCGCAGCTTTTGGTTTCAGTCTAGTAGCAACCTTCTTTCCGGATATTTTTCCAGACAGCTTTAGAGACGCCACTGGTCAAGTAGGAGTGTACTACGAAGCGGCAGCGGTCATTGTCACCTTAGTACTATTGGGGCAGGTGCTAGAACTCAAAGCCAGAAGTCAGACCTCAGGTGCAATCCGTGCGTTACTCGAGCTCGCACCACCAACGGCAAGACGTGTGGATGAGAACGATGTCGAGACCGAAGTATCGCTTGATGAAGTGATCAGTGGCGATAGATTGCGGGTTAAGCCAGGAGAAAAGCTTCCGGTAGACGGCACGGTGCTTGAAGGCAGTAGCAGCATTGATGAATCGATGGTAACTGGTGAACCAATCCCTGTCCTAAAGGCACAAGGGGATACGGTCACTGGTGGAACGGTGAACGGTACTGGAACACTGCTGATTAAAGCGGTTGATGTTGGTGACGATACCGTATTGTCCAAGATTGTCAAAATGGTTGCTGAAGCCCAGCGTAGCCGTGCACCTATACAGAAATTAGTGGATAAAGTAGCTGGGTGGTTCGTGCCCATCGTACTTATCTGCTCTGTTATTACCTTTATTGTCTGGGCCATGTTTGGACCTGCGCCTGCAATGGCTTTTGCGCTGATCAATGCTATCGCTGTATTAATCATCGCCTGCCCTTGTGCGTTAGGGCTCGCCACACCGATGTCGATTATGGTGGGCACTGGTAAGGGCGCGCAAAATGGTGTGCTTATCAAGAATGCTGAAGCGTTAGAAAGTATGGAAAAAGTCGACACCATCGTTGTCGATAAAACCGGAACGCTGACAGCAGGCAAACCAGAGCTTACCGCTATCGAAGCGCTGGGCGGTTTAGATGAGAATGAACTTCTTGTGCTCGTCGCAGCGGTAGAGACTGCCAGCGAACATCCTCTAGCAGAAGCTATCGTCAAAGCTGCAAAAGCAAAATCTCTCGATATGGTCAAAGCCAGTGATTTTAGCTCAACTACAGGTGAAGGCGCGCAGGCGCTTGTTAATGGTAAACAGGTTGCTGTAGGCAATTCAAAATTTATGGAGCGCCTTAATAGTTTTGACAGCACACTTTCAGAACGCGCCGACATACGTAGAAAAGATGGTGAAACCGTCATGTTCGTCGCCGTAGATGGGCAAGCAGCTGGTCTAATCTCAGTGGCTGATCCAATCAAGCCAAGTACCAGTGAGGCAATATCGCTATTGCACAAAGCTGGACTACGCGTAGTTATGCTGACAGGTGACAACGAAATAACGGCCAAAGCCGTTGCTAGCAAACTGAATATTGATGAAGTACATGCGGATGTCTCACCAGAGGACAAGAACCGTATCATCAAAGAGCTGCAAAGTAGTGGTAAGGTTGTGGCCATGGCGGGTGACGGCATTAACGATGCTCCCGCTCTTGCACAGGCTAACGTTGGCATTGCCATGGGCACAGGAACAGACGTGGCCATGGAGAGTGCTGGCATTACGCTAGTGAAAGGCGATCTAATGGGGATCGTCAGAGCCCATAAACTGAGCCACTCTACGATGCGCAATATTAGACAGAATCTGTTTTTTGCGTTTATCTACAACGCTCTTGGTGTACCGATTGCGGCAGGTGTGCTGTATCCGTTCTTCGGGCTTTTACTCAGTCCAATGATAGCGGCGGCAGCGATGAGTCTTTCGTCAGTATCTGTTATTGGCAACGCGCTGCGACTGCGCCGTTTGAAATTGTAATTCTGGTACGTTGAAGAGAGTTCTAAAGCACACTTACCAATACTGGTCTAAACAAGATCTCAAAATATAAGGATACCGTTATGGGCAGTTTTTCTATTACACATTGGCTGATTTTATTGGTGGTAGTGGTTGTCGTATTTGGCACTGCTAAGCTTAAGAATGCGGGTAAAGATTTAGGCGGGGCGGTAAAGGGTTTTAAAGAAGCGGTTAAAGATGAAGAAACCGAGCATGCGCGCAAGAATCGGGTGCTTAGCCACGACAATAATGCACCAACTTTAAATAAAGATTTAAATGCGCAAGTAGGCACTCAGGTTGATGATATAAAAATCAGCACTGTCAACACTGATGATCAGCACAAAGTATAATAACAATTTAGCCTTAGGAAATGACATATCAAAAAATATCTAGGGCTACTTTCAACGTGTTAAGCACTTTTTTACTGTTTACTAGAGTATGTCAGCGTGAATACTCTATTTAGCGACGGAATCTAAATGGAACACCCAACCAATAACAACAACGACAGTCTTGCAAATAAGCTCAACCAAGACTGCTACTGTATTACTCTCGATCGTAACGCGCTGAATACAAGCCTTGAAGATCAGCTTACAGAAGCTGGACGCAATTCAATAGGCGCGAATGCACTTAATAAGCTTTTTTCAGCAACACCAGTGTTCGTGCCTACAGCACAGATAGCGGCGATGGAGCGGATCGTCAAAGCTATCGAATCAGCTGCCAAGCTACCGTCGTATCAAGAGCAAGTGCTGTCATGGGCACCAGAAATCGCTGCTTATAATCCAGGTCCCATAGGGGCTTTCATGGGCTATGACTTTCACTTAGGTAGTGACGGCCCTCAGCTTATCGAGGTCAATACCAATGCCGGCGGTGCCTTTCTCAATGTATTGCTCGCTCGCGCCCAAAAGCGCTGCTGTAACGCCGCGCAGCAAAGTGCTGCAACCACTCAAATGCTCGATGGGTTTGAGAAAGCAGTGTTTGATATGTTCAGACAGGAATGGCAGCGACAATCTCCCACTGCTATGCCCAATCGGATAGCTATCGTGGATGATGATCCCAAAGGTCAGTTCATGTTTTTAGAGTTTGAGTTAGCTCACCAACTGCTCCAAGCCAGAGGTATTGATACCGTGATACTTGATCCCTCTGAACTCGAGTATGTCGATGGTATGTTAACCGCTCATGGTCAGAAAATCGATATGATCTACAATCGGCTTGTCGATTTCGCATTTGAAGAACCTAACCATGTCTTGCTTAAGCAGGCTTATCTAGAGGGTGCGGTAGTAGTGACACCCAATCCCCATGTACATGCTATGTTGGCCAATAAACAAAACCTGACTTTGCTATCTGACCCTCAAACACTACGCGCTTGGGGACTAGATGAGACTGAAGTCGAATATCTCGAAAAGTCTGTACCAAGGACAAAAATCGTATCAAGAGACGATGCAGCAGAGTTGTGGCGTACTCGACGACAACTGTTTTTTAAACCAGTTGCTGGTCATGGAAGTAAAGGCGTCTATCGCGGTAGCAAGCTGACTCGACGCGTCTTTGACAATATTCTAGAAGAGGATTATATCGCACAGACCTTTGTCCCTGCAGGAGAAAGATCACTAAAAATTGATAACATCGTCACAAGTAGGAAGGTAGATATACGTCTTTATACCTATGGCGGAGAACTGTTATTACCTGCTGCGCGGGTGTATCAAGGTCAGGCGACCAACTTCCGTACGTTAGGAGGCGGATTTGCGCCTGTTTTTCAGGTCTGAAGATGTACTTCTGATGGTCTGCTTATAGTGGCTAATTCATTTAGTACATTTTTTAAAATACCCTGTCAAGTCGGGAAAAATAATGTTTCAAACCGTTATCCATTATTTTCTACATTTTGGTATGCCGTTGATTATTGCCTATCTGTTTTTTCGTAATGACTATAAACGGGTATATTTAATCTTATTGGCAACCATGCTGGTGGATTTAGATCATTTGCTAGCCACTCCTATTTTTTCGCCCAATCGTTGCAGTATTAACTTTCATCCGCTACATACTTATTATGCGATAGCAGTATATGTGGCTATGTTATTTCTACCAAAGCCATATAAAATAATTGGTTTGGGGTTGCTATTTCACATGCTAACTGACTTAAATGACTGCGTAATGACCTATCTTGCTTGCCAGCAGTGTGTGAGTGAAACTCCTGCCCGTGAGTTGGTAGCATGGTTTATCAAAGCTACTAATTCTTGAGAGTCTTAATACGACGAGAGCCTTGATATGACTGTAACCCTATCGTTTAGTACCTCTTTCATAAAAAATCATTTTTTATAGTGCTATCTGAGTAATTAAGGCGTAATAATATTCTCTGTAAGTGGGTATAAAAAAATCACACGTAAGAAGCATTTGATGCTCAGTATCTTTGCAAACCGAACTTATCGCCATTTATTTGCCGCGCAAGTGATTGCCTTAATTGGCACAGGTTTAGCTACTGTGGCGTTAGGCCTTTTGGCTTTTGATTTGGCAGGTAATAACGCTGGGGTCGTCATGGGAACGGCATTGGCCATCAAAATGATTGCCTATGTTGGTGTCGCACCCATTGCAGCAGCCTTTGCCGAACGGCTGCCTAAACGCACGATGCTGGTAACGCTGGATGTGATACGAGCAAGCGTAGCCCTGCTTTTGCCATTTGTTTCCCAAATTTGGGAAGTTTATGTGCTGATCTTTGTGTTGCAATCGGCCTCAGCGGCCTTCACGCCTACTTTCCAGGCCACTATTCCTGATGTTCTGCCTGATGAAGCAGATTACACCAAAGCCTTATCGCTATCACGCCTTGCCTACGATATGGAAAGTCTAGTCAGTCCCATGTTAGCGGCAGCATTGCTGACAGTAATGAGCTTTCACAATCTCTTTACAGGGACGGTACTGGGATTTTTAGCGTCTGCCATATTGGTCGTATCGGTCACGCTACCAGCGCATGCTGTGCCCGCGCGCCGTAGCATTTACGATAGAACCACACGCGGCATTCGAATCTATTTAGCGACCCCTCGACTGCGCGGCTTACTCGCTGTCAATGTTGCTGTTTCTGCCGCAGCGTCTATGGTCTTTGTGAATACAGTGGTGATTATTCAAGGTGGAATGGGACTAACTCAGAGTGCAGTGGCATTAGCATTGGCAAGTTTTGGCGCAGGCTCTATGATTGCTGCACTGGCTTTGCCAAGTTTATTGGGTAAGCTGACAGATCGTACTGTCATGTTAAGCGGTGTAGGGCTGCTTGTGGTAGGTATGTTTTCTGGAACAGTGATGACGGGACAAAACTCGCTCATGGCCTTATGGTTCGTGCTAGGTTTGGGTTATTCTGCGGCTCAGACACCTGCTGGACGCTTACTATGGCGCTCCTCACATCAGGAAGATCGTCCTGCATTGTTTGCCGCTCAGTTTGCTTTGTCTCACGTCAGTTGGTTGGTATTTTACCCCTTGGCAGGTTGGTTAGGTGCTCGCTACAGTATGACCGTAGCTTTTACGGTATTAGGCGGTGCTGCTGCACTAGCGGTATGGGCGGCGTTTAGAGTGTGGCCGTCTATTGATTTAACAGAGATTGAGCACGAGCATGCCGATTTACCAGAGGGTCATGCCCATGCTATTGGATCCCCTACACCCAACGGGATACGCCATACCCATCCTTTCGTAGTCGATGATTATCATCCGCGTTGGCCAAGCTCTGGTTGGTGATGTAGAGTCTATACATGGGGATTCGCTATTTTATAGTGAACTGTCGATAAGTGAATAAAAAATACTAAAGATGCTATACCTACTTTGAGATACGCATATGTTAAATAATTTTGATATAACCATGATTAGAAATCATATGCCATTAACAATAAAACCACTGATTGCTCTATTAATTATTGCCAGACTGAACGCTCTATCATCAATAAGGATTGGTTATGAAACTCACCTCTAAGGATAGATTGAACCCATTGATACCAGCTATCCATTATAACGCCAGCTGTACCTGTTCGAAGTGTGGCTGTACTTGCCCATCGACTTGTGAAAAATGCGATATGTGTGCAAAATGCTGTCAATGTGGTGAAAAATGATAACTGTTTTAGGTTTTAGCAGAATAAAAAAGCAGCTCTCTAAAGGGCTGCTTTTTCACATTGTAGATTAACTGTCAGCACAAAAAATACGACTAGCTATCGGCTTAAGACCCAGTCTCAAGACTGATATCACGGTAAGTACAAGGGATATTTTGTAATGCTACCTACCCTCATACAAGACAATCAGCCATTATTGGCTGTTAGTCTTCTATTCTTATTTATTATCGTACTTTTGGTGGTGTTGCAATACGTGATGGTTCGTTATGCTGAGCCTTTATTTAGACAAATAAGACGCTATTGGTTGATGCTTAGGCGTTACCTTGGACAAAGTGCGGCTGTTATTGCTTTAAAAAATACGCATCCAACAGGTTATCACTTTTTATCGCAGCGCTTTGATATCCGTCATTTTTATGGATTGCCGTTAACGCTGCTGTTTGTGGGTATGGGTTATATCGTTTTATTGTTTATCGGTCTGGTTGAAGATGTTATGACCGTGCAGCCTATTGTTGCTATGGATTATTTTGTATCGGCGCAGATGAGTCGGTTGCATGACTCATCTCTTATTAAATTTTTTATCGTGATGACCAGCTTTGCGTCTACCGTGATGACCGTTTTAGTGATGCTCGTGACCGCAGTTATTTGCTGGGTACTTCGTCAACGCTATCTCCTCATTGGCTTGCTCATTGCGACAATAGGCAGCACGGCGTTTACTTTTTTAAGTAAAACCATCTATCACCGCGCAAGACCCATTGATATTTTATTGGTTGAGCATACGTATTCTTTTCCAAGCGGTCATGCCACGATTACCATTGCGTTATACGGATTTATTGCTTATTTATTGATTCGTTTTAGTCAGCATTTTAGTCAACAGGTGCGTATTTTTGTTGTTGCGGTATTTTTTGCAATACTGATTGGGTTTAGTCGAATTCTTTTAAATGAGCACTATTTAAGTGATGTCCTCGGTGGTTATTTGGTAGGTGGCTTATGGCTGACGGTGGCGATTAGTGTTACCGAATGGTTGAGCGCTATTGGTAAAATTACTTGGCGGATAGAGTGGGATACCTCGCATAGCTATCTGCTGTGGCTAAGCGCGGTTGGCATATTGCTCAGTACGCTAACCTATGCCAAGCTGTATCAGTTCCCTCTGCTATCCTAGATAAAGGCGTTGGTTAATTCTTATCAGCGCCGTTTATCGCCTATAAGCCTCCTGCTCCCTTACTTGATGCCTCACTGTTTTCTACCAATATCGCCGACGCACTTTTCTTTAGTATCGCCCACTGCTCATCATCGACATAAATACCTTCTTTCCATGCGCGTTTATGAGTTTCAAACAGCTCATCCGTTGATACTTTTTTGTCAAAAATTTGGATTTCTTGTTCAATATCAAAATTAGAGGTTGAGAGTTCAATCACCATATCATTGATATTATAGTTAGCCTGTGCCTCATTAAAATAATATATATCAGGATAAACAAATCTTTTATCTAAAGTAAAAATAGTATGCTTAGGTGCGCTGCCATTGTCCCATTTAGCCAAACAGGCAATGCCTTTTGCTGCAAGATTCACCAGCTCACTATAGGCAAGCCAGCGATTATGGCAGTTGTGCAAATAGATTTTAAAGTGATCACGGTTGCCCATTTTTTCAATGGCGTAATCCATCACGGCTGGCAGGTGACAAATCAAGCTGCTGCCATGCATATCTAAGCTGACCTCGCCCTTAGCTTGATGGACGATATCAATGGGCGCATCACGTTCAGATAACATAAAGGGGCTGGCATTATTAAAATGGGTGATACCGTTAAGCCCTGCCATTTGCAACTCTGCAACCATAGAGGCAATCAGGTCTGCCTCACCGACTTCGCGCTGCATGCCCAAAAAGGCTTTGTTTACCATGGTTACGATTTCATTATGCGATACAATCATGGGTTTGCCCCTTTTCTAGTGCCGATAAATTTGGTAATAAAGGAAATAGCCACTCATCACTATGGACGTCATCGAATAACGGTGCACCTTGGAATAATGTGACTCGCACCCAACGGTCTGAACGCGGATCAAATTTGGTTGCACCAAACATAGACAATTTACAGCGCAATAAATGCATCGGTAATGCGGTCTTTTGCAATACATTAATCTGAATATCACCCATCTTTTTATGTCCCATCGTCCATACGCGTCGGGCTATTGTGCGATATTTTGGCTGCGTTAAGATAAATTCCGATAACAGTTGCTGCGGGTTTGCTTGTTGTAATGCGAGGTATAACGTATTGGCTTGTCTGCCAATATCGAGCAAGAACTCTTTATCATCGCCATGCTCTTGCCCGCGCACGCCCATTCTCGGCTCTTCCTTATCCTCAGAGCGATACCAAAACCAATAGACATTCTCTTCTGCAGCAAAATCAATGTTAATTGCCCACTGATAACGCGCTTCTAATACTTCAATCAAGTCTTGAACGACTTTGCCACTCGGTAGTGACATGGTTTCATCAGCATTTACTTGCCCTGCAAAATCATCTACAAGCTCAGGATAAAGCTCCATCATGCACGAGATAATGACTTCTTGACTCTCATAACTGAGATGGTTATTGCGCTGTAAAAAATCAGCCCATGTGTCGCAGGCTTTAAGCTCAGTAGCAAGGTTTTCTTGCAACGTTGTTAACTCTTTAACGACCGTACTATTCAGGAGAATTTGCGGCTCATTGATTGTGACTACTTCAGAGAAGTGTTGGATTGCACGGCTCATTAAGGTTGAGAATTGCTGTATTTTGCTATTATCAGATCCATGCTCAATATTACACACTAATACTGCTTGTAGCGCCCCTTCGCGAGTACTTAACCATTGATCAACGACACAAGGATGATTAATTAAATAAGGTGCCATACCAAGACCTGTGGCATTACCGATACCCAAATATTGCTTAATCTCTGGGTGTAAGCTGACTGCCTTATCGCCGCCTTTTTTCTTCGCCAAATAATCCACCCAATCAAGGCTAAATTCTCTTAGCAAATAAACGGCACACATCTGCGCGCGGAAAGATTGGTTAAAGTCTTCGCTATGATCGAGAGGTTTAAAGTCGTAAATACCAAATTTACCATTGCCATAAACGGCAGTGGTACGCAGAATATAACCCACTTGCGCCAATACGTCCAAATCAGGCTGTTGTCCATCAGCAAGCGCACTGACAATATGGTCAAAGACGCGCACGCTTTTATTAGCACGTGCCAATACCATGACCATATTTGAGTTGCGACCTGCTTCTTGTAGCGGCACATTTGCTTTTAGGTTTGCCAATAACTCATCGCCTATTTCACCATAAACCAAAGCAAACGTCACATCCCACTTTTGCGCAATCACGCGGTCGTTACGTTCTTCATCGGCAATTTGGTTGCAGAATACGACTAAGTGATAAATGTGCTCGGGCGTTTGTAAACGGTAGATAACTTGTCCATAGCCATTGTCATCCAAGTCCCAAAGATGCTTAGTTAACGTCCAATTTTCTTTATCGATTTTACGCAGGAGCGACCGTACAAAGCTGATACGCGTTTGGTGCATCGCGCCCAATCTTTCAGAGTGCATCACCACATCGGGGGTACGGAAGCTGACCGCGTCTAGATTAACGTTGGCTAGCTTATCGTTGTTTGGCAAAGTATGTTCCATATAACTATCACCTTAAATAATGGGTTAAGCCAATAATTTATTTGCTACGTATAAACACTGAACTAAATGAGTAAATAAATTATTCGCTATAGTAATGACGCACTTAACTGATTTTTTTAGTGAACAATTATTTAGAGATAGGTTTTTTAGTAATACTCTCTGTGGCAATTTTTTCTTCAGCAAGTCGATGAGCAGTCTCAACTCGGTTAGGACGATAAAGATCTTGGTCGTGAGCCATTTGTTGCGCAATTTTAGGTCCGTTCCATAACGACGGCAGTAGAATAAAAGACACAGGCACTGCGGTAATCACAATAAAGGATTGCAACGCAGTCACACCGCCGTCACCAAGTGAGATTAGCGCAATCGCTGTCACACCCATCATGATGCCCCAAAAGGTACGAATCGTAGCGTTGGGCTCGCGCTCACCACTGATAACGACACTGATGGTATAAGTCATCGAGTCGCCCGTCGTCACGATAAAAATCATGGTCAAAATGATAAATAGTAACGAGGTAATCAAGGGGAATGGAAGCTGCTGAGTGATGGCTAATAAAGCACCCGGAAGATTAAAGCCTTCAAAAGCAGTACTGACACTACCTGGATTGGCAATCTCAAACGCTAGACCTGTACCGCCAATAACCGTGAACCAAAAGCAAGTAACCAGCGGGGCAATAATACAAACCGTTGTGATCAACTGACGAATCGTACGACCACGTGAGATACGGGCAATAAAGATAGCCATCATTGGACCGTAACCCAAGAACCAACCCCAAAAGAACACCGTCCAACCACCAAGCCAGACTTCATCACCACGATACGTTGCCATCGGGATAAAGTTATGCACCATCGTGCCAACGCCTTGAATATAACCATTTATAATAAACTTACTAGGACCAAACATTAAAATAAAGACCATCAGCCCAAAAGCCAATATGACGTTAAAACGGCTCAGTATTTGCATGCCTCGGGTCAGTCCACTGATGGCTGAAAGCGTATAAAGGGCAATAGCAAATATGATAATAATAAGCTGCGTGGTAAACGTATCAGGAATACCAAATAGCGTGTTGAGGGCATAGCTGGTTTGTAGACCCAAAAAGCCAATAGGACCAATCGTACCTGCAGCAACCGCCACAATACAGCACGCATCAATGATTGCGCCCGTTTGACCATGCAGAACCCGTTCACCAAATACTGGATATAACAGCGTACGCGGTTTGAGCGGTAGCCCTTTGTCATAATGCAAATGCATCACCACAATAGCGGTTAAGCTACCAACAATCGACCACGCTAAAAACCCCCAATGCATAAACGATTGTGACAATGCATTAATGGCGCGTTGTTGGATATCAGTCGATTCACCATATAAAGGTGGCGCGGTCACGAAGTGAGCGATAGGCTCAGCCGCTGCCCAAAAAACGCCGCCGCCAGCCAGTAGCGTACAGAATAGAATCGCCATCCATTTGAAATTGTCCATTTCAGGCTTAGGTAAATTACCTAAAATGACTCGTCCAGTGCGACCAGCGGCAACTGCTAAGGCAATCACGAAGGTCGCTAATAATAACAGTTGCCAAAAAGGACCAAAGACATTTGCCGACCATACAAAACCTACATTAACTATTTTTGCTAAACGCGCTTCTGCAAATATCGCCATTAAAACAAAGATAACGATAAAACCACCACTGTACCAAAAAGCAGGGTTTTTTAGTCCTAGAGTATCCGATGATTCTTCGCTTTGAACCAAATTGTCCAATGAAACATCAGGAATGATTGAGCTTCCTTGCTCACTATGCTTACTATTAATTCCCTTTAAATCAGCCATGGTGTGGCTCCATATAATAAAGTTGTTTCGCTTAGGTCGGTATTACATTGACACTGCCTTGCTGCTTTATACGTTCATTCCGTTAGGTTGAAGCGCTAGATATTACTAAACGCTTTATAAAGGTTTTATACCGCTTTCAAGAAAATCAAACCAATTTTGACCGATGATTTTTCCAGCATCTTTATCATTGAAGCCGTGTTTTAATAGACCGTTATAAATATTTTCCATACCATCCTTGCCCGCAAACCACGGTAGCGTATCTGGCCAACCCGAGTTATTGGCATTGCCTTCACCATAATCCATTGCCTTTGACCAACGACCATTACGCATCCACTCAAGCACGGCTTGTGGTTGGTTAAGGCATAAGTCACTACCAATCGCTAGATGCTCAACGCCATATTTATCGGCACAATCAACAATCATGGTACAAAAATCATTTAACGTACATGCGCTGCCATTCGGTAAATGAAAAGGATATAAGCTGAAGCCTAATAAGCCACCTGCCTTAGTCAAAGCACTAATAACGGTGTCAGATTTATTACGTAACGCCTCATGGGCAGTAGACGGATTGGCATGACTGATACAGATTGGACGCTTGGATATCTCAATAGCCTCAAGCGTTGATTGCTCAGCGCTGTGTGACATATCAATAATCATACCGACTCGATTCATCTCGGCTATTGCTTGCTGACCGAAACGCGTAATGCCACTATCATTTTGCTCATAACAACCGGTTGCCAGTAGGCTTTGGTTGTTATAAGTCAGCTGCATAATCAGCAATCCCAAGCGGCGCATGACACTAATAAGACCAATTTCATCATCAATCGGTGAACAGTTCTGTGCGCCAAAGAAGATTCCGACTTTACCTTGCTGCTTCGCTGTCTTGATATCAGACACTGAATATACAGGTAAGATCAGGTCTGAGTTTTGTTCAAAGCGGCTATTCCACTCGGCAAAGCGAGTCATCGTCTGCCGTGCATCCTCGTGGTATACCAAAGTGGCATGTACCCCATGAATACCACTGGCTTGCAGCATTTTGAAATAATCACGATCCCAATGGCTATACTGTAATCCGTCAATGACGATATGGTCTTGGTACATATCAAATTCCTTTTATGCTTTGTGTAAGTAGCCGCTAGGCGCATGTCCAACCAGTTGCGCTATGTTTAATTAATTAATTAACTGCGGCTAGCATCCTTTTTTAATCCGCTTCTAGTACGCTTTCTGATAAGCGGTTTTAACGATGGTATAAAACTCTTTGGCGTACGTTCCTTGTTCACGTGGACCAAAGCTTGACTCTTTACGACCACCGAATGGCACGTGGTAATCCGTACCTGCCGTTGCTAGATTGACCATCACACAGCCTGCTTGCACTTGTTCTTTAAACATTGCGCTATTACGTAAGCTTTGGGTAATAATGCCGCCAGTTAAGCCAAAACGCGTGTCATTGGTCATGGCAATCGCTTCTTCTAAATTCTTCACACGCATCACACAAGCCATTGGCGCGAATACTTCTTCTTGGTTAACGTCCCAGCTATTATCAGTCTCAGTAAACAAAGTTGGCGACATATAGTAACCCTCATGCGGCATGTCTAAACGCTCACCACCAAAGGCTAAATTGGCACCTAATTGCTTGGCTTTTTCGATCCAATCCATGTTAGACGCAAGCTGCTTGTCGTCAACAATCGGACCCATAAAAATACCGTCATCAAGCGCGTGACCAACTTTTAGAGTTTTCATTTTTGCCACTACACCATCGACGAAAGCATCATGAATACCGTCCATGACGATCAAGCGTGAAGATGCGGTACATTTTTGTCCTGAGCCACCAAACGCACCAGCAACCGCAGCATCAATGGCAACTTGCAAATCAGCATCATCCGCGATGACCAACGCATTTTTACTACCCATCTCAAGTTGGCAACGGACAAAGTTTGGCGCGGTTGCCGCAGCAACTTTGCGGCCTGTTGCGACTGAACCAGTAAAGCTGACCGCATCGATGTCTTTTGAATTGATTAAAGCATCACCGACTGATGAGCCACCACCCAATACTAAGTTAAACGTACCTTCTGGTAACCCTTGACGGTGAATGATTTCAGCTAACGCAACCGCACTGGCTGGCGTTAAATTCGCAGGCTTCCAGATAACGCTATTACCATAGGCTAATGCTGGTGCAATTTTCCATACAGCAGTAGCGGTTGGGAAGTTCCAAGGTGAAATGATAGCGACGACACCGACTGCCTCACGGGTTACTTCAACTTTCACACCAGGGCGTACTGAGTCAGCAAGGTCGCCCATTTGGCGTAATACTTCGGCGGCATAGTAATGAAAGAATTGACCGGCACGATAGATTTCACCGCGACCTTCAGCGAAAGGCTTGCCTTCTTCACGTGATAGCAAAGTACCTAACTCATCACAACGCGCAATCATCTCATCGCCAATCGCTTGCAAGATAGATTGCTTTTTTTCCATGGGCGTTTTTTCCCATTTTGGCTGCGCAAGGCGTGCAGCGGCAATGGCATCTTGTACTTGTTCGCTACTGGCTTGAGCAAACTCGCCAATCGTTTCACTAACATCTGATGGATTAATATTGGCAATGGTTTTACTACCCGCTAGCCATTCACCGTTGATATAAAGTGATTTTTTTGGGTCTTGTTTAAGGGTTTGAGTTGACATTATATTGTCCTTAGTTTATTAAAAATTTGAATGATGAAGGGTTTTGAATACCTAGATAAATAGAGTCGAAAAGGTTCATGGTACAGCTGCATAAACGACCAATTCAACCAGCATTTCTTCACGCGCCAAACCAGATATCACTAAAGCAGCGCGATTTGGATAAGGTGCCGTAAAGTATTCTGCATAAACCTGATTAACCACTTTTAAATAGTCGCGGTCGGTGACGTAAATCAATACCTGTAATACCGAATCCATGCTGGCATTGGCACATTCTAACGTATGCTTGAGGTTCTCAAGCGTTTGCCGCGCTTGCGCTTCGATACCACCTGCTACCACTTCGCCATTTTCATCAATAGGAATTTGCGCTGTATATAACGTGCCATTACTCGTGACCGCCCATTCAAGGGGTGATTTTGAAGCATAGAGTGAGGTTTTTACCGCTTGTTTGGTTGCTTGAGTGGTCATATCGTCATATCCCTTGATTGAATGGTTTCACAATTTATTTCTTTGTTAGTGCTTATCCTACGCAATAAATAATGATAAACCTAACTAATTAAATATCAAAAACGATAGACTTAATCTATCATTGATAATTAATATGTATTTAATCAATGGCAGCAAGCACAAAGGCGCTAATCACTATGAAACTACAGCAGTTACGACATTTTTTATTTGTGGTAGAAGAAGGCGGGTTTCGTGCAGCAGCAAACCGCGCTAACAGGTCACAGGCAGCATTGTCCGCATCTATAAAGGAGCTTGAGAAGACACTAGATCAGCGTTTATTTGAAGTTGGCAATAAGGCAACATTGACACCTTTTGGAGAAAGCTGTGTGCCCAAAATCCAGCAGTTTCTCAGTGTCTATCAAGGATTAGAAGACGATTTACAGGCTATAGCGTCAGGGGAAAAAGGGAAAATAAGGATTGCCAGTGTGCCATCGCTAGTGACTAAGCTACTGCCTAGCGTACTAGTTGCCTATTCAAAAAAATATCCAGATATTGAAATCGTCTTGATAGATGATAATGCGGTTGGCGTGGCAAATCGATTACTTACGGGTGAAGTAGATTTGGCATTAGGAAACTGTACAAGTATTGATGAAAAAGAGATTGATTTTACCCTGCTTATATCAGATCCCATCGGTGTGGTCTGTCTTAAAAGTAATGAGCTGAACCATTTGCAAGAAAGTGATGAATTAACTCAGTCGCACGGGCTAACATGGCAGCAACTCATGGCGGAACCATTTATCTATAACGGTACCTGTAGGTTGCTTGAAAATACAACTGCAGAAGCGCTCAATCGTAAAGCTCGCTATACAGTAGAGAACATTACCTCACTGTTTTCATTGTTAAGAAATGATTTAGGTATCACCACCTTACCAAAACTTGCCTTTCCTGCTAATGAGCCGGAGCTGAGATGGATAGAATTAATTGAACCGTCTTTAAATAGGCAAATCGGTATTTTTAAATTGGCGAATAAGTCTATCTCACCGCCCGCCCAAGCTTTTTATGAGCTATGTGTTGCCTATGTTCAGGAGCATTACTTATTGTAAGGTATGAGCCAATAAGATTGAAAATTATGTTCTTAATTCAGACGCTTCTGTTTAAATACCATCCAAAAAATAAGGAGTCGCCGATACCTTTTTATAAAGATATTAGCGACTCCTTTAGATTAAAAAAGTGCCTTATTAAGCTGCTATTTAATCGTCATCTTCTACATCAACCTGACTGCTTAAAACTTTGCCAGTATTGCCATCTATAGTAACGTCATATATCTGATTGCCTTTGACCACTTCGATATCATAAACAGACTGACCTTTGTCTAGCTCAAACTCAACACTGATAACTTTACCATTGACACTTTGTGCGGCTGTTTGCATGGCACTGGTCAGGGTAACTTTAGCTTGCTTCATCGCACTGTACTCAGCCATATCCTTTTTATCAAGTTTCTCTTGCTCAGTCTTGAGGACTTTACCGGTATTAGCATCAATCTTTACTTCATACGATGTGCCGTTGCCAATAAATTCAACTTCGTACTTGCTAGTCGCATTATCGTCATCATAATCGAACTCTGCACTGACCAAATCGCCTTTAGCATTTTGTTTAGCAATAGTGATTGCCTGCGTTAGGCTAATTTTACTTTGCATGGCACTGACCGCTTCACCTGAGCTGGTCGCCGCTTTGGTATTGCCAATAGGCGCTGCGATAGCGGTTGCGCCGATACCGGCAACAGTCAGAGTGACAATCATTGATTTGGTTAATATTGATAATTTTTTCATAATATTTATCCTTAGTATGAAGTCAGTTTCTGACAGCTCGTTTCATAGTTTTGTCAGTAATCTGGTTGGTATAAATCTATATTACGACATACGACATAGGAGAAACTTAGCGCAAAATAAAAGAATAGAATAGATTAAAAATTGTATGAGCGACTGACAATATTTAGGGGACCAGAGCTAAGTATATCAATGTACAACCGGCGTACCTTCTGTAGTAAACGCAAAGGCTTTATTACTGTAGCTTGCGATCATCACCGCTTCAATGACTGGGGCAACCGTGTCATCAAGACCTTCTACTTCAATGATAAAGTTTGCGCCAGAGCCACCCTTATCTTCTTCTTTTTCAACGATATAGTTGAGCGTGCCCATAGCCGGTATCTCAACGGGATGCTTGACATAAGATTTTAAAAAGGTGCCATCGGTACCATAGTAGTCAATTTTATTAATATACAGCGATTTTTTTAGCGTTGTATTGCGTACACTTAAGGTCGCTGCTAATAAAACCTTGCGATTGTCTTTATCGGTATAAATCTCTGAATAAATCGGCACATAAAAGGTTTGTTTGTAGCGAAACTTACTACGATCAACTTTGGTTGTTGTCTCATGCTCGACAATGGGGTCTTTATGCTGTTCTGAGTACAAAATGTTAGGGTCGTCCAATGGTTTGGCACAGCTGGTCAGTAAAGCTAAGCTGGCAATAACGAAGGCGGATAGATAGCATTTATTCATCATATTCCCTTTTATATGTTGGCGCTTATAGGTTAACGCTTAGTGTACTTTTACCCCGACACTACGCAAAAACTGATTGATATGCTTATTATCGCCATAGACCACCAGTACGTCGTTATCTTGTAGCACTTGCTCTGGAGTGGCTAAACCTTGAATATTGGGCTTACGTTGGGTGCGACCAAAGCTATCGTCATAATGCTCATAGCGCAGGGTACTTAATAATTTTAGATTAAATTTATAGTCCATCTTTAGTTCGGCAACGGTTTTACCGACCAAAGCCTGTGGAATACCAATCTCAACAATACTAAAACTGTCTGTCAAACTATAAGAGTCTACAAAATAGCGCAATGACAACCGTTTTGACCAGCGCATCGCCGACTCTTTTTCGGGATGGAAGATATCGTCAACACCAATCGCTTGCAGCACTTTTTCGTGGAGTGGATTGATACTGCGACTGATTAAATGCCGCGCGTTTAGCGTTTTAAATAAGGCAGTTGCCATGACATTCGCCCCTTGATCTTCTCCAATCGCCACCACCACGATATCAGTATCAACAATGGGTAGCCCCTTGACCGTATACTCGTCGGTCGCATCCATGCAAATGGTATGAGTGATCAGCTCTTTATAGGCTTCAACCTTTTGCATACTGCTATCAATAGCAATGACCTCATGACCTTGGCTGGTAAGCGCCACCCCCAATGAAGAACCAAAACTGCCCAAACCCACGATGATATATTTCATAAAGCGCCTTGTAATGAGCTAATAATCAGCAAAATACGATTATTAATTAATGGTGATCTCTTCGGTTGGATAACGATAGTTACCTTGATGCTTGTTTTTAATTAATGCAATAAAAATCGTTAGCATACCGACGCGCCCCACAAACATAATGACCGACACCACCAATTTATTAAACGTGGATAAATCAGCCGTCAGATTTAAACTTAAGCCCACAGTGCTATAAGCTGAAAAACATTCAAAAATAACTTTAATCAATTCCAGCTCAGGCTGATCATAACTGATAAGAGTCACGCCCAGTCCAATAACCAACAGCGACAACCACATAATGGAGAATGCTCGACGAATAGAGATGTCTGAAATTTCACGACGGAATACTTCAACTTTGGTTTGACCACGCGCAATGCTTAAGGTGTTTAATATGGCAATTGCTAGTGTACTGGTTTTAATACCGCCACCGGTTGAGTTTGGGGATGCGCCAATCCACATTAAAAAAATAGTCAGCATAATCGTTGGAAACGCCAGCGCGTCCATATCAGCGATATTAAATCCCGCCGTTCTAGGCGTCGCTGCGGTAAATAGCCCGGTGATCATTTTGCCATAAAAGCTACTATGCTCAGCAAGGATACCGTGGTATTCAAATATCATGACCCCAATCAGCCCAATCAGCAATAAAGCGCCTGAAGTCACCAACGTGATTCGACTATTAATACTCAATAGCCACGGCTGATAAGCATAGCGCTGACTGTCTCGATACAACAAGCGCTGAGCACCGTGACGTAAGTAACGCAGCAAATTCACGACAATAATAAAGCCCATGCCGCCAAATAAAAACGTGGTACTAACAATCAGCTGTAAAGGATAGTTAAAGCGCAGCGAGTCGTCATATAATCCAGCACTAAAAGTTGAGAATCCAGCATTGCAAAAGGCAGAAATAGCATGGAAACCAGCAAAGAAGACCTTTTCAGAGGCACTCATACCTGGCAAATCGTAAATACTGATATAAATCAGAATAGCTGCCAGCGCTTCAACACCAAAAGTCACATAGAGGATAGACTTTAGGGTTGTGACTGCATCGCCTATTCGCCGTGCATAGGTCATCTCGCCGATACTTAGCTGGGTCTCATAACTGACCCCACCCTTAAAAAAGTAACTAAAATACGTCACAAAGGTGAGAATACCAAGTCCGCCAATCTGAATCAGCCCTATGATAATGACTTGCCCGAAAGTTGTGAAACGCGTTGCCGTATCCACCACAATCAGACCTGTCACACATACGGCACTGGTCGCTGTAAATAGCGCATCGATAAAGGATATCGGTTGCGTAGTGGCTTTTGGCATCATCAATAGCAATGACCCAACCAGCACCACTGATAAGAAGCTCAATATGAAAAACTGCCCCGGTCTTAAAAAAGCACGGTTCAGATTAAAATCATTATCGGATATTTCGCGAATAAAGGTGACCAACACGGCAATTTTAATGGCAATAAAACCATCAATCGCCATTGAATACCCTGCTCTCACTACATCAGTGAAATGCACCATCAATAAAATAAAAATCATCACACTGGTAATCAAATCAAAAATTGCCACCTTATTCACGACTAGAGGCGTATCTGACTGTAGGTAGCGACCTACGGTAGCCGCAAAGCCCAATAATACGAGGGTAAGATAAAAAATATGAAAAAGTTGTTGCAGCCATATTGAGAGTGCAAATCCACTATCAACCAAGGCAACCGCAACCCCAACAAAGCTGATAACGATCATAAATTTATTTAATAAACGATACGGTAGTGTGACACGCATAGCTCAATTCCAGAACAGGAGAAACCAACATACTTATACTCCTTTTTCCCGTCATTCCCTAAGAATGGTTTTGAATAATCGTAACCATTTAATTAAAAATATATTCATTTATCTGTTACCTATCATCATGATAATAATAGCCTTGGATACCTCATCTCTATAAAACAATCCTAGTAAACCTTTAAAAATCGTGTCATAACTAGGATTGCACAGCAAAGGAATGTGGTTATGAGTCAAATCTCATTTGACCGAGCACTGTTACACCAAGCTCTATTAAGATACGGTCAGGCAATAGGGGCGCTATTATTGATGGTAGGTTGCATTGGTAATAGCCAAGCCGCGACTTATAAGATTGAGCCGAGCAATTCTAACGTGCACTTCGCCATCGACCATGTTAGAACCTCTGCGACTACGGGCGGATTTTATAACGTGACGGGATTACTACAATATGATCCCAGTGCAAAGACGGGCGATATCTCGCTTGTCATTCCAATCAGCTCATTAGATACGGGTAACAAAGTATTCAATCTAAAACTGATGAGCGCTGATTTTTTTGATATGACGCAGTTCCCATTGGCTCGTTTTGAATCTACTAAGTGGTACTTTACGCCTGATACAGCGAATTCAAAAGTGACCAGAGTGGATGGCAAACTAACCCTGCACGGACAGACGCGCCCTATCAGTTTATTGGCAACCAAATTTGACTGCTATCCCAACTCTCCTCTTAAAAGCTCAGTTTGTAGTGGTAATTTCACCACCACCATTGACCGCACTCAATGGAACATTAAAAAATATAGCTTATTTGGTATGACTAAGAATTTAACTTTAAATATTCAGGTTAAGGCGGCTAAACTGTAACTATAATCATAGTACGTTGCTACGTTAAGCGTGCCTCTGAAACCGTTTATAACTCGAGTTTTGTAGCATTCCTCGTTATTTACGTTATGATAATTAGAACCGTTTATTTTAATAAAAATGTTGCAAGGTCATTCACCCTCAAGCATTTTTTACCAGTTCTGTGAGGATATTATGAAGCCAATATCTGTAATATTATCAGCACTTACCCTGAGTATGGCTTCCAGCGCGGTGATGGCGGATAGCGTACGCCTGCCTCATGCGACTAGCTTACCGAATGTCAGCCCTGCCAATAGCGATTTAGTCAATCGCGGGGCATATATTGCCCGCACTGCTGACTGTATGGCGTGTCATCGCGAGGACTATAGTGGCGGCGTCGCCATTGAAACGCCCATTGGTAATATCTATTCAACCAATATCACCCCTTCCACGCGTTATGGTATCGGCAATTATACGGAAGCGGATTTTAAGAAGGCGTTAAAAAAAGGTCGCGCGCCCACTCATCAGTTATATCCTGCTATGCCATATCCGTCTTATCATGGCATAAATGATGCTAATATTAGCGCCTTATTTTCTTATTTCCAGACGGTGCCACCAGTAGAAGCGGCTCCTGAAAAAACCACTCACTTACCGTTTCCATTAAATATGCGGACGCTAATGTTGGCTTGGAATGTGATTAATGTACCGTCTACCGAAAACCGCTCAGGACTTACCCAAACTCAGCAACGCGGTGAATATCTAGTCAATAACTTAGAGCATTGTGGCACTTGTCATACCCCGCGCAACCTCACGCAAGGTCTAGATAAGGACAAGTATTTATCTGGTGCACCGCTTGGTAAGTGGTATGCGCCTAACATTACGCCAGATAATGACAGCGGCATCGGTCGTTGGAGCGAGCAGGATATTGTCACTTATCTGCGTACGGGTATGCTGAATAAACGCGCTTATGCCGGTGGACCGATGGCTGAAGCCGTTGCCCACAGTACCCGCTATCTTACCGATGGCGACTTAAGCGCAATAGCGACTTATCTAAAAGTAGTCCCCATTATAAAAACTGACGATAAGGTAATACCTGTAAATAGCGCACGCTTGCCAAAACCAGTCAGCAGTTCCATCACTTATAACTTAATTGAGCAACAAGACCATTTGGCGAAGGCAAAAGCGAATAATACTGATTCTAATGCTAGTGTTAATAATAGCAACTTACCAAAATCGCTGTATCTAGCCAATTGCGCTAGCTGTCATGGGGTTGACGGTTACGCGCAACCCGATGCGCGCTATCCTTCTATCGTAGGACTGAGTAGCATTCGCCGCGCTAAACCTGACGCGCTGGTTAATGTCATTGCTTATGGTGCGAAAGGCGCATTAAATACAGCACCCAAAATGCCAGGTTTTGAGAAGGAGTTAACTCATGCTCAAATTGCGGGTATCGCTAATTATGTGCGAGTGAATTTCGGTGGTCTACCAAGTAGTGACGTGAGTGCTGCTGACGTCAAACGCATCTTAAAGTAAGTGCTATAAAACCCGCCATAAAAACACCTAGTATCACATGATGTCATGGATGACGGTTCTATAATAAGGATAATAAAATGAACGATATGCAGAGTAAGACAGATAGGTTTCAATCGCCCACTCGGCGGCAACTGCTCTCCATGATTGGTAAGACCGCAGGGGCAACCGCAATGTATCAGGCGATGACCACATTAGGCTTTGCTTCTGAATCTAGTTTTAAACAAGAGATGAATTTAAAGGGTGCGCCTACTGGGGCTAGTATTGTTATTCTTGGCGCAGGACTTGGTGGACTGACTGCCGCTTATGAGCTGCGTAAAGCTGGCTATAAAGTCACTGTTTTGGAGTTTCAGAATCGCGGTGGCGGACGCAGTTGGACGCTAAATGCTGGTGATAAATATACGGAATTGGGTGGTGGCGAAGTAACCTGCAACTTTAAAAAAGGCAATTATTTTAACGGTGGACCATGGCGACTGCCGGTTCATCATTATGCCGTCTTTCATTATTGTAAAAAGTTTGGTGTGGAATTACAGCCTTTTATTCAAACCAATGACCGTGCCTATTTACACCGTACCACGCATTTTAACGGGGCTCCGCAGCGTTTAGGCGAAGTACAAAGTGACATCCGTGGCTATGTCTCAGAGCTGTTATCCAAAGCGGTTAATACCGGCAGCCTCGATAAGACGGTCAATAAAGAGGACAAAGAAAAGCTGTTAGAAGGCTTAAAAGGTTGGGGCGTGCTCAATAATAATTATCGCTATGTTAAGAGCCATGATACCAGTAAGCATCGCGGTTATAGCGTTTATCCGGGTGGTGGTCTGATGCCTGATGCCAAACCTTCAACACCGATTCCGATGCATAAATTACTAGATTCGGGTATGTGGTCAGACATTTATAGCAATTATACGATTTATGACCATCAACCTGCGATGTTCCAGCCTGTTGGCGGTATGGGAAAAATCGGGGACGCCTTCACCCGTGAATGCAGAGACATGATTACGTTTAATGCCAAAGTCACTAAAATCCATCAAGATGAAAGTGGCGTCACTGTCGATTATGTCGATAGCAGCAGCAATAGTAGCAATCCTGATGGCGCAAGCAAAACCGTGCGCGCAGATTGGTGTATCTGTACCATCCCACTATCCGTATTGACCCAAATGGACATTAACGTCTCCGCACCGATGAAGCAAGCCATGGCAGCGGTACCCTATGACAGCTCATACAAAGTAGGCTTAGAGTTTAACCGCCGCTTTTGGGAAGAAGACGAATGGATTTATGGCGGTATCACTTATACCGATATGCCCATTACCCAAATATCCTATCCCTCACACGATATGTTTACCACCGGCTCAGGCGTGCTGCTTGGCGCATACGGATTTGGCGAAGCGTCTTATAAGTTTAATACCTTAAGTCCAAAAGAGCGCATTAATGCCGCCTTAGAGTATGGTAAATATATTCATCCGCAATATACCAAAGAATTCCGCTCTGGCACCTCGGTTGCTTGGCATCGTATTCCGTGGTCGCTCGGTTGCTACGGTATTTGGAGTGAATCCAGCCGTAACCAATATTATGATACGCTATGTGCTATTGACCACCGCATAGTGCTGGCAGGTGAGCATTGCTCGCATATTCCAGCGTGGCAAGAAGGGGCGATTTTATCCGGTATGGATGCGGCAAGTCGGCTACATCAAAAAGCAAAAAAGATTGGTTAATAGGTAAAATCATGAAGGTGGGTAATTATAATAAATTCAGAGGTAATCATGGATATGATCAAACCAAACCTGCTTGTTATGGCTACGATATTGACTATCGGAGCTACCGTTGCACTATCAGGCTGTAGCCGCTATAACAAAGACCAAACTGCGCATACAGTTCCCACCCTCGCCAATCTGCAAGCAACACAAAACGTATTTGATGATCAAGCCAGTCGCAATAATGGCGCGTGGGGTGCGGTCTACATGACGAAAGAGGAGCTGAGAGCGCCTCCAGCTAATATCGTTAATATTAGCCTGATACCGAAGATGACACAGGATGCTAAGCTACAAAAATGGCTTACAAAATTTGAAGGTAGTAGTGAAGGTAAAAAGGGGTTTATAACGACCAACGGCAAAAAGCTGTATGACGATTCCTGCGCTGGCTGTCATATGCAAGATGGCAAGGGCGCACAAGGCGCTGGTTACTATCCGCCATTAGCCAATAATAGCAAAATGGAGTCAAAATACTATATTATCAGCGTGGTCGTTAATGGTCTTCGCGGTATGCCCTCTTTTCACAGTATGATGAGTGATGCGCAAATAGCCGCAGTCACGCAATATGTGCACAGTGATTTGAATCATTTTACCGATATAGTCACAGCCGCTAATGTCGCTCAGCTACGCCATGATTTTCCACCGGGTTCTGACCCGAGTGAATAGCGCTACCAAGTAACAACTCAATGTCTCTATAGGTTTTATTGTTTAATCCTCTTAACATCTTCTTAACGGCGCGTATGCTACCTTAAAGAATAAAGCATGTTGCCATTTTTCACCTTATGAAGAAGTCCGTATATGTCCAGACAACCCGCTCCTGATGCAGTTACGGCAGAAACCAATAATCTCAGCCCTGCTAAAACCAGCATTGCCAATAATAATAAGATAACCAGCGCTACCGGTAAATTTTATCACCGTGAGGTTAATCTTAACTCTCTTATTATCGTCGTTGCTCTATATCTGGTTGCCACCGCAAATCGCAGCTTCTTTGAGCAAGTTTTTCACGTCTACCCTTTTAGCACCAATATAGGCTTTATCGTCTCTCTTACAAGCTTGCTGTTTGGGCTTTTATGGTTGATTTTACAGCTACTATGCTATCGACCGACGACGAAAGTTGTGCTCATTATCATGGTCATAGTGGCAGCAGTCTGTGGCTACTTTACGGATGCCTACGGGACGATATTTGACCGTGATATGTTGGTCAATAGCTTACAGACTGATCAAGCTGAAGCTATGGGTTTAATGGCGCCCAGCTTTATTATCCGCTTGCTATTTTTGGGCATTTTACCGGCGTTTATTATTAGTAGAGTCCGCCTAAAACGCGTTCCTTGGCGTCGAGCAGTATTACAAAAGATGGTTACTTTGATTCTATCTGTTGTTTTGATAGCAATTTGCTTGGTGCCGTTTGGTGATCAATACGCCAGCTTCTTTCGCCAGCACAAACAAGTGCGTTATTACGCCAATCCCATCACCCCTATTTATTCCGTCATTAAACTGAGCACGGATTATTTTGCTGAGTTACGCCGTCCTGACACGTTAATACTGCATGCAACCGATGCCAATCGCGCCGTCACTAGTGGAAATGCAAAACCTAAATTGATGGTATTTGTGGTCGGTGAAACCGTTCGCGCTGACCATGTTGGCTTAAATGGCTATAAGCGCGATACCATGCCATTACTTGCCAAGCAGGCAAATGTCTACAGCTTTAAAGATGCGGCTTCCTGCGGGACGTCCACCGCGTATTCAGTACCGTGTATGTTCAGTTATGCAGGTCGAGAGGACTACGATGTTGATACGGCTGAATATAATGAAAACGTGCTGGATACCTTACATAAGCAGGGCGTCAATGTCATTTGGCGCGACAATAACTCTAGCTCTAAAGGCGTGGCAGACCGTGTCATTTTTGAGGATTATAAAACGGCTACGTTAAATCCCAACTGTGATGAGGAATGTCGAGATATTGGCATGCTTGATGGTTTTGACAAGTTAGTGACATCAGGCGCTACGACAGGCTCAGCACCGAAAGAAGCACCAAAAGACACCCTTATTTTACTGCATCAAATGGGCAATCATGGTCCGGCTTATTACAAGCGTTATCCTAAGGCATTTGAGGAATATAAGCCCGTCTGTATGACCAATGAGCTGTCTAAATGTGACAGACAGTCGGTTATTAATGGTTATGATAATGCCATTCGTTATACCGATTATTTCTTAGATAATGTCATCGAAACGCTTAAACCCTATCAGCAAGATTATGATGTGATGATGGTTTATATCAGTGATCATGGCGAAAGTCTGGGTGAAAAGAATGTATATTTGCACGGTCTACCCTACAGCATAGCGCCGGATGCGCAAAAGAAAGTACCAGTGATTATCTGGTCGCCTATGAGTAATAGTATCGATGGCAATAGCCTATCCTCTATGACTAGCCAGCCTGTATCGCACGATTTTATTACGCCAAGTTTGCTGAGCTTCTTTAATATCACCACCCAAGAAGTGGCTGCTGCGCCCACTTTTTTTAAGTCGGCTAATTAACCAGCGGATTTAAAATATAAGCACTCCTACACGAGACCGTTATGCACAAGACTGCTATGTACAAGATTCTTATTATTGAAGACAATCCTGATATTGTGGCTAATATTTATGCTTTTTTTGAGCCAAAGGGGTTTGAGCTTGATAATGCTCATAATGGACTGAGTGGCTTAGCATTAGCAGCTAATAATCGTTACGACGTGATATTACTCGATGTGATGTTGCCGGGCATGGACGGCACCAAACTGTGCAAAACGCTAAGAGAAGAATTGCATGATAAAACGCCGGTACTTATGCTGACCGCGCGAGATACAGTTTTAGATAAAGTTGCAGGATTTGATAGTGGTGCGGACGATTATCTGGTGAAACCGTTCTCCTTGGTTGAGCTAGAAGCGCGCATCAAAGCACTAATCCGCCGCTATCAAGATGAGCATTTTCAGCACAGTATCGATGTCGGCACCCTGTCGCTGAACACCGCTGAGCACAGTGTCAAACGGGATAACCAACCGTTAAAGCTTACCCCAACTGGATTTAAAATCCTGCAAACACTGATGAGCGCTGCGCCGCGCGTCGTTAGCAAAATAGAGTTAGAAGAAAAGGTCTGGGGACAAGACATACCCAGTAGTGATGCCTTGCGCACTCATCTCCACAGTGTCCGGGCTCAGGTTGATAAACCGTTTGCTAAGGCTATGATTATGACCATACCCGGTGTTGGCTATCAGATAGTCGACCCTGACCATTCATAACACCATTTATAATGCCTAGCCTTCAATATTTGAATAAGCATCTGCTATGTTTACGATAGACTCAATTGCCAATAAATTTCGCCTCTCATACGTGGTATTTGCCCTATTACTGTGTGCTGCTTTTGTCAGTATTTTTTTATATGCTGAAACGCGCATCGAACAAGAATTGGTAAAAGGCAGACTGCTGCAACAGCTTCAGCTCAGTCAAGAAAAACAAGGTGAACAGACGGTTTATATTGCCAATCCTGGTATCAAAATCTACCGTTTTGACAGCGCGCCTGCCAATCTAAAAGCGCTAGCCCGCGAAACAGTACAAGAAATACGTGTCACCGTGAATAATAATGATGGCAAAACCGAAACCAATCTGCATTTTTTTGCTTATCAAAAAAATGGGAAAAAGTATGTCTTGACGTACTTAGAAGGCAATGAGATAGCGATGGAAAACTATCCTGTTTTAGCGATTTTTGAGGCGCTAGAAGACATCTTTGCCAATGCGCTAAAAGTTGCCGTCTTATTAAGCTTGCTCATCGCCATACTCTTTTCTCATTTATCGGCTAAGCAAATTATCAAGCCATTATTGGACTTAAAGAAAGCCGTAGAAACTGATCATCGTAACTTGACTGAATTAACCCACCTGCCGTCTGAAGTTGGGGTGTTAGCACGAGCGATTGATGAGAAAAACCATAAGCTTGAGCAGTATCTAAAACGCGAGCAGCTGTTTACCGGTGATGTCAGTCACGAATTGCGCACACCACTGACCATCATTATGGGCGCCTCTGAAGTATTGGCCTCACAGCTCGAAGACAACAGTCATTTGAGCGAATTTGCCAACCGCATCAGTCATACAGCTAAGGAAACCTCTGAAATTATCAGCGCCTTATTATTGCTATCGCGCGCGCCTGAACAGCTGGATGCACCGCAAACCTCTATCAATACCATTGCCCTGAATGAAGTGACACGCCTACACTATTTACTGCGGCATAAACCTGTCAGTTGCCGCATCATTGCTGAGCAAGAGTATATGGCCTACGTGCGCCCTGAACTGCTCAAAATGGCATTGGGGAATTTAATAAAAAACGCCTTTCAATATACAGATGAGGGCGAGGTCATCGTGACCATTGACGCTAAAAAAATAACAGTGTCCGATACCGGGCTTGGTATTCCAGAGAAAATGATGCCGCTACTGTATGAGCGGTTTGAACGGCTAAACGATATTAATACAGGAAATCAGGCAGACGGCACAGGTTTGGGTCTAAGTATAGTCCAACGTATCATGACCCATATGGGCTGGCGGTTAATACATCAAGCGAACAAAAACGGCGGCAGCACCTTCAGTATTTATTATCATAAATAGTACCTACAAGCTTGTCTTAACTTTCACCTAGTAATTTTCATACGTTACTATTCAATCACTCAATAGCGTCTTAACGCTTTCTTAATGCTCACTACTCTATAATCATTTTATAAAGCATGCTGATTTTTATTAACTCATTGTCAAATCGTTAAAAATTTATAGCATAGCTCACTATTAATGAGTATTGAGAGTTCAATATGAACAAAATTAATCCTGAGCCAAAACTTCAAGCGAGTGAGATTCCGCTACTAGCAACCGAGAGCTATGCCAGTCATGCTAAAGGTAAGAAAGGACTCTCCCGCATTGTAAAAGCCACTGGTTATTCTATAGATGGTTTTAAAGCCGCTTATAAATATGAGGCTGCGTTTAGACAAGTTTTTTGGCTTAACTTGTTATTGTTAATAGCCGTTACTTTCCTACCTTTTGCTATTGGCATAAAAATGATGCTCGTCATTGCGTCCTTCTTATCTCTTATCGTCGAGCTATTTAATACGGGTATTGAAGCCAGTGTTGACCATACCTCAACAGAACGCCATCCACTTGCGAAAATAGCGAAAGATGTGGGTTCTGCGGCGCAATTTTTAACATTATTATTGCTCTTTATTTTATGGGTAATGGCACTGTCGCACCTTATCGCATTTTATCCCATCTTAGCTATTAAGTAATATTCAGGTTATTAGATATGTCGCCCGTGAATGTACTTTATAAGGCTTATTAATGACTCATGGAAACCCTTCATTTGATTGGGACTGGCTTAAGCTCTTATGCTTAACGATAATTGCAACATTGACTATTGAGCACAGCCGCTTAGATGTTTATATTAGTGGGCTTTTCTATACCAATGGACAGTGGCTGCTCGAAAAAGGCGCCCAGCCTTATGCTTTTATTTTTTATAATGGACCTAAATTACTCTTAATCTTGCTGGCTGTTTATTTAATAATGATTTTAATCATTAAATATCGACTATCTTCGAGAACTATTCCCTCAACTCACCCCTCTAAGTTTGATAAATGGCTCAATCCTTTATTAGTTCGTGAGATAAGCTATCTATTAATCGTCTTGATTGGAGTGCCCACGGTTATCGCCATCCTCAAAGGTGTCACGCATGTCAGTTGCCCGAATCAATTAAGCCTTTTTAATGGTAATTTGCCGTATTTAAACCTTTGGCAAGACATCATAAGCAGAACACCTGTCCGATGTTTTCCTGCTGCCCATGCCAGTGCAGGCTTTGCTTTATATGGCTTTGCGTATTTGCCCAGTTTAAAGCGCTATCGAGTCAGAATTATTGTGGTAGCCAGTCTGTTAGGATGGACAATGGGGCTATATAAAATGGCAATTGGCGATCATTTTTTTAGTCATACCTTAGTCTCGATGCTGCTGGCATGGACGCTGGCTTGCGCAACTGCTACGATTTTTTTTGCTAAGCGCTATATAAAAAAGCCCGCGTCATTACATACCAGCGCTTATAAAAGCATCAAAAAGTAACTCGTGTTTGCTAAAAACTCGCATCTTCTGAATCCGTATCTCTAATGATAGGTAATGGGTGAACCTTAGTTGCAAGCGCGATTGAGGTTCACTTGTTAAAGCGTCTGCTAACCTATTCATTACTATTTTTAGTTTCCTAAGCCTCCCTTAAGATTTGTTTGTTGTAATAGATATAAGACAGATGGAGTCATCTCTAGTCTGCTTACGATATCTTGCTTAGCCTGAGCTTCTGGTAGCAGGTTATCGTCAACAAATAAATGTATGACTAATATATTACTAAGGGAGTGACGACCATGAGCCGCAATAACGACACTGATTTTATTGATAATGCTGATGTTATGCCAGCAACTACTCCCAGAACTAGGCAAGTACACGTTTGGGATATTTTGGTCAGAATCACCCACTGGACGGTCGCTGCTGGTATTTTTGCCAATCTACTCTTTACCGAAGACGGTAGCGAGCTGCACGAAGTTGTCGGCTACGTCGTGGTGGGATTGGTAGTGATACGCTTACTGTGGGGTTTGGTTGGCACTCGCTATGCACGCTTTACTAATTTTTTTCCGACCCCGACACGACTTAAACGTCACTTATCTGATTTAAGCGCTCGCCGCGTTGATGAACAGCATTTGGGGCATAATCCGTTGGCAGCCTTTATGATGTTTACGTTATGGGCGGTGATTATAGGTTTAGGCTTGACCGGTTATCTGATGGAAGCAAAAATTCTCGGTAACAAAGACTTAATGGAAGGGGTTCATGAGTTTTTAGCCAATAGTTTATACTTGCTTGTACCACTGCACATTATCTCTGCTATTGTTGTGAGTTATTGGGAACGGCAGAATCTGATTAAAGCCATGATAACTGGCAATAAAACGGTGACAGATAAGTCGGATACTATGAAATAAACGCAGTGGCAGCATAAATAAAGCGGTGGAAACCACATGGCACGCATATTATTGATAGAAGATGATAGCAATATTGCCGAGGGTATTATCCTCGGTTTAAAAAGCCACGGTATGATGGTCGATTGGTTTAGTGATGCTAGGCAAGGTGAAATGGCACTGCAAGAGAATATGTTTGATGCGGTGCTGCTTGATTTAACTTTGCCAAAAGGCGACGGCATGACCGTACTACAGAACTGGCGGGCAAAACAGTTAGATACGCCAGTTTTGATTATCACAGCTCGCGATGCCATTGCCAATCGTGTCGCGGGACTTAATGCTGGCGCGGATGATTATTTGGTTAAGCCGTTTGCATTGGATGAAGTGATTGCCCGTCTGCAAGCATTGATGCGTCGCAGTCAAGGACGCAGCCAACCGGAAATTCGTTATGGTGAGGTTGCCTATCAGCCACATACTCAGCAAGTAACGTATCAAGATCAAGTGGTTGAATTAACCATTAAAGAGGTGGCAATATTAGAGCAAATGCTGACCCATCCTAAGCAAATACATAGTAGAGCGAGTTTAGAAGACAAGCTATATGGCTGGCAACAAGATATCGACAGTAATGCCATTGAAGTGCATATTCATCATTTACGTAAAAAACTGGGCAATGACTTTATCTTAACAAAACGCGGTATCGGCTACTATCTTAATCCCACTTATGATCCTCACTAACGATAGCCTCGACTACGTTTAGCTTGTTGATTTCGTTTTTTTATTTAATAGTTGAGCCTATGAAAAGTATCCAGCAACGGCTGTTAACTTCCCTATTGATTGGTCTTCCTCTGCTCTGGGTACTTACCTCCAGCTTTATTGCGTGGCGGCTGTGGCACGAAATCAACGAGATGAATGACACCCAAATCACTCAAGTTGCCCGTTACTTAATAGGTGTCGCCCCTAAAGAGGACGACAATAAAAACGATTATGAGAAATATGATAATAAAAGTAAAAAAAAGCGCCCCGCGAAAATATATAATTTAAAAAGTGAGCAGCTGTCAGGTGACCTTGGTAAGGCCAAAGATGACTATATGGGCTTTGCTATTTGGGATAAAAACGGGCAGCTATTAATGGCGGATGCAAATGGTCAATCCTTTGCTTTTTTATCTGATAAGCATGGTTTTGTAGAAGCGCAGGATTCTGCCTATCAGCGTCTCAACCCATTTAGTAAGCGCTGGCGTTTATTTTATGTGCATGACGATCATGATGCCAAGCATAAAGATCGAGTGATTGCCGTCGGTCAAAACCTTGATTCTCGCCAAGAGATGATTGTCAGCGCCATAACTGTGCAAGTGCTACCGATGTTGATTGGGCTATTGGCGTTTATCGGTTTGGTGATTTGGTTAATTCGGCGCGGATTTATGCCGCTCACTCAAATCAGTGCCGAGCTTGAGCAACGTCAGCCGCAAGATGATAGTCCTATTACCGCAGATGTACCCAAAGAGATTCAACCTTTGGTGACCGCCTTAAATGTTTTATTTGTCAAAGTAGCAGAAACGCTAGCACGTGAGCAACGCTTTACCGCTGACGCCTCGCATGAGCTACGAAGCCCACTGGCCGCTTTAAAACTACAAGCGGATTTATTACAGCAGCAGCTATTACAGCTGCCAGATATAGAAGATGATAATCAGCTGTTTTATCATACTCAAAAAATCAGTAATGGTATTGAACGCGCTACTCACTTAGTCGATCAGCTGCTCATTTTAGCCAAAATAGAGCCGCAACAACAATTGCCACCTGAACAATTAGAAAAGCCAGACTGGCTGATGCTCACGGATATTGTGCTTAGTGATGTCAATCGTCTGGCGCGTGAAAAACATATTCAGTTAAAGCGTACCGTACTTTGCGACAATCCTATTGATATTTTACCCATTCTTATCAATCCAATATTATTCAAATTATTAATCCGCAACTTACTAGACAATGCGATTCGCTATTGTCCTGACGGCACCTTGATTGAACTTCAGTTAGATATTAATGCCATTAGCGTGGTTGATAATGGTTTAGGCGTAGAGCTAGAACAACTCGCTCGGTTAAGCGAGCGCTTTTATCGTCCAGCTGGTCAAAGCCAATTGGGTAGTGGCTTGGGACTGTCCATTGTTAATAGGATTGCAGAGCTTCACGGTCTCCAATTAGAATTTGCCAACCGTCTCCCACCAGAAGTAGGTTTTATTGCAACGGTCCGCACTAAAAAACCATCAAGCACCCTATAAATAATACTATTAAAATTTAAACAGCCCTTTCTTAAGTTTGATTTAATATTCACCCCGTATGCTACTTGTATTCCCTAATGATATATACGGAGTACATACTATGAGCTTACCTCTATTAAAACTCTTATTATTGACTGTCGGTGCGACTTCCTTAGTATTTTTTGGCGGCGTCGTCGCTTTATCTGTCCAATCGTCTACCACTGATAGCGTTTAAGCCGCAGCGAATGCTTTGCCTCCAAATCCTGATATGACCTCTTGAAGTTATAGGCTACACTGATATATTCAAACTAATATCTACTCGGTTCGAGAATATCTATGTATCATTCTATTCATGACGAGTTGCATTTAAGCAATCGCAATTATTGGCTAAGGGCGGCAGTGCTGGGCGCAAATGATGGATTGATTTCAACCGCCAGTCTACTGGTCGGTGTCGCAGCGGCAAGCCCAAGTAGCCAGACACTACTGCTTACAGGAGTAGCGGCATTGACAGCAGGTGCGTTATCCATGGCAGCTGGTGAGTATATTTCAGTATCATCACAAGCCGATACCGAAAAGGCGGATCTGGATAAAGAGCTGCACGAGCTGACGCATAATCCAGAGCGCGAACTGTACGAGCTGACAAGAATCTATGAGACTCGAGGACTTGATCATGCTTTAGCGCATCAAGTTGCTGTCGCCTTAACTGACCACAATGCACTGGAGGCTCATGCCCGTGACGAGATAGGTTTGAATGAGCTGAGTCAGGCAAAACCGATTCCTGCGTCCATTGCCTCAGCATTAGCTTTCATTACCGGAGCAATACTACCCGTTCTCGGCATTTTATTATTACCCGCGCACACACTGGTATGGTCATTATCATCTTTGACGGTCGTGGGCTTAATCTTACTTGGGGTAGTATCTGCCCGCTTAGGCGGTGCGCCTATTATTCCTGCTACAGCTCGAGTGGTAATTTGGGGTGTTTTAGCAATGGCTGCAACGTCATTAACTGGGCATTTATTTGGAGTAATGGTATAAATAACAGAGCTAATTTTCAGATCACAGCTTCATTGTTGTTGTACTTTATATATTAATATCCGTCGGCAAAAACATAAAGACGTTAGTTTTATTCATAATAATTATCATGAATTCATGCGACCTGTAGATAATCTTGAACATTTTAAAAAAATTGCACATTTTTTGTGTCAGACTTACTATAATCAATTAGACATTCGTTGATAGAATGGCTGGTTGGATATAATAAAATTAGGGATAAAATAATGACACAAAAACATATTTTAGCGTGTATTGATGGGTCGGCAGTCACAGAGTCCGTTTGCGATTACGCGGCATGGTATGCCAACCGTTTAGGGTTGCCGGTGGCATTATTACATGCTATTGACGTGCCAGCTTCGACCAGACGAGATTTGTCAGGCGCAATAGGCGTTAATAGTCGACAAGGTTTGTTAAAAGAATTGACAAAACTTGATGAGGAAAGAGCCAAAGTGGTGAATAGCTATAGTACAGCGCTGGTACAGGATGCTAAGAGCTATATTGAAGGCAAATTTGATGTACCCGTGGACATTTATCAGCGCCATGGCAAATTATTACCCTCTATTGAACATTTCAAAGCAGAAAACCGCGCCATTGTAATGGGCAGGCGCGGAGAAGACCATCAAAACAAACACATCAATATTGGCAGTCAAATAGAAACGGTTGCTCGTGCCTCAAGCATTCCTATTTTAATATGTTCAGAAGCGTTCACTACGCCCAAATCGTACATGATTGCGTTTGATGCCAGTAAAATCGCTATCACTGCCACACAAATGGTGTCGAGAAGCTATCTACTACAAGATATGCAAGGTCATATCGTGATGGTTGGCAATCATGATGAATTATCAAAGCAAAGCTTGGCGGCGGCAACGGCCGAGCTCTTATCCGCAGGCTTTAAGGTCACAGCGCATCACTTGCCAGCCACAGATGCGGTTAATGGGTTACTTACGTTTCAGGCTGAAAATGATATCGACATTATCGTCATAGGCGCGTATGGACGTTCGAGATGGAGCCAGTTATTTTTAGGGAGTACCACCACTGAAATTATCGCCAGTACTCTGTCGCCGGTTATTTTAGTGCGTTAAGGAACCTCACAATTACAACCAGTCACTAGTTCTTAGTCTCTCGATACAAGGTACTTTGCGCCTCTTTTTCAAAATCTTCAATGCTAATAGTTGAATCACGACTTGTCTGCCGTTGTTCAGGTTCTATGGAAGGTTGAGTTGCTACTGGCGCTGTAGTAGCAGGCAGTACGTTGGGCGCTGCTGGTTTGGAGGTATTTTGAGTATTCGCTTGGTCTGCCTCCATAGCCGCCGTTTCATCTGTTACAGGGGTTTGCTGAGTTGTATTAGCAGCCACGTCCTGATTTTTATGCTCTACTGTCTGGCTGTTGGTCTCTACAGACGGTGTTAAGGTTGATAAAACCCCTACTTTATTAAAAATAACAACGATTGCTGCACTCAATAATAAACCACATACTAGTCCAGTGGTTAGTAGCTTAATATTATTGACCGGTTTGGCAGGTATTTTGTCATTTTTTTGATGAAATAAATGGTTGTTAAGTAATGGCTTGAGTAGTTGGCTATCATAAGAACCAGTCTCAGTTTCATGATCACCTCTACTATGAGTCATAGCAAAAACGGGCGCGATAGTAGGTTCAGGTGTGTAGATAGGGTGATACAGAGGGGTTATCTCTTTGTCGAGCTCTGCCTTAATATCTACAATGTTGTTCGCCTGACTATCATTATTACTTTTAGTGAAAAAATCCAGCTCCTCTTCACTAAGAGGCGCATATGAGAATGTGACATTGAAGTCATCTTCAATAGCGTTATGGTTGCTCTCTTCTCCCTTACCATCGATTTGTTGTACTCTATTAATAAAGCGCTCGTAAATATCACTGGTACGCTGGGTTCTACCAAATCCTGTTTGGATTCCGTCCCCTTCCTTATATGCACTATTAGTATTGGATTTTACATTAGTATAATTTTTAGGTTCTTTCATAGGATATTAAGCCAGTTTTACCAGATATTTCTGTGTATTATAAAGGTGCCAATGGAGACTAGGATAGCCTGCTAAACGGTCAAATACGTTGCCTGTGATAGGTATTGTACAATATAGCTTTCTGATAGTCCGTCTGCAACATTCGTTTGTTCCCTAGCAGGTCGCTTATCGCAGTATAGTCAGCAAAAGTAATGCCAAAAACTTAGTTTGGCGAAAAATATACGCCGGGTGATAGTGAGTATCAGGATAGTATCTTATGGATTTAAAGCAGCTCAATGCCTTTATTACGATTGCAACCTTACAAAGCTTTAGTGCGGCAGCAAGCAGCACAGGATTGTCGCAGCCAAGCCTAAGTCGATTGTTAAAGCAGCTGGAGTTAGAGCTGGGCGTCACTCTTATCGATCGTTATCATCGACCGCTACGGTTGACTGACGCTGGACAGTTTTTTTATGACAAAGTGCGTACGTTGTTAACTGAGCTCGAGACTGTCACCAGTATGACCCAGCGTCTGGTAGCGCCGCGTTCAGCATTGAACATTGGCTTTGTGCCATCGGTGTTATATGGCTTGCTACCTGATATTATTGCCACTATGAAACGGCATGACCCTACGATTGCAGTCAATTTAAAGGACATCAGCTCCTATCAGCAGATTGAGGCGCTTAAGCGTGGCGATATCGATGTCGGTTTTAGCCGATTCTCCCATTGCGATGGCTGGATTCAACAAATTTTATTGCGTCATGAGCGTTATATGGTGGCACTGCCAAAAGCACATGCACTGGCACAGACACCCGATCAGCGCTTACTAGATTTAGTCAACAATCGCTTAATCTTATATCATCAAACTCACCTACCAGCGCACATTATTCATGACAGCGGGTCATCAATAACCGATAAAAAGGCTAATGTTACTGATATAGAAACTGAACCATTACTCAATTTATTTGCGCAGCATGGTGTTACGCCCTTAATGACCACGAAGGTGAGCGATTTGCAAGTGGCGCTTGGGTTGATTGCTGCGGGCGAAGGTATTACCTTGGTGCCAGCCAGCTTACAGACTGTGCGTACTGAGCAAATAAGCTATCAGAATTTGGTAAATGACAATGTTACCTCGCCTATTTATCTGCATACGCTAAAGGATGTGGTTCATCCTAGAGTGCCTGATTTATTAGCAGCGACTTACAAAGTCTATGAGCAGCGCGGTATGACTTATCAGCGGCAGCGATTTGTGTAATAGGTCATTTTTACTCACCGCGGCTTAAACCAGGGGATAAATAGCTGAAAGCCTATAAAGCGATACGAGAGATTTTGTTTTATTGCGAACTATATATTAGTGCCTTGCGTAAAAATAATCATTATCGTGAGCGTGGACAGATGTGATACAGTCACCGCCACGATTTTTTCTTTTATATTTGTGCTTTGCTGTATAACGAGCAAGTGATGACAGGCAAGCTATCACAGGTCAGTGATGGTGGGCAATTGAATATATTTTGAGGTACTCATGACCACACAACCTTCGAACACCGCTACGGCTGATAGCCAAGCGAATATCAGCGTCCCAACAGAAGCCTTTAGCTGGCGTATTTTTGGTCCCGGTATTTTAATGGCGACTGCTGCCATTGGTGGCTCGCATTTAGTTTCATCAACACAGGCGGGTGCTATATACGGTTGGCAGTTGGCGATCATGATTATTTTAGCCAACGTCTTTAAGTATCCTTTCTTTCGCTTCGGTACAGATTATGTCTATGACACAGGCGAGAGTTTGATTGCAGGCTATGCCAAACGCTCAAAAGCGTATCTGTGGATTTATTTTGTTTTATCTATCCTATCCGCGGTGATTAGTACAGGTGCAGTGACGCTACTTGCTGCAGTGATATTGGGCTTTATGTTGCCCGCTTCTGTGGGGCTGTCCAGTATTAGTTTAGCTATTATCATCGTTGCTGTTTGTTGGTTCTTTCTGATTGCCGGTCACTATAAGTTGCTCGATGGGGTGACTAAATGGATTATGATTGCGCTCGTGTCCGCAACTGTGGTCGCAGTGATGATTGCTGCTGGCAAGCCAACGGTAATGACCCCTGATTTCGTCCCTGCATCTCCTTGGAATCTAGCGACTTTAGGTTTTATTGTGGCATTGATGGGTTGGATGCCAGCACCGCTTGAGTTCGCTGCCATTACCTCGATGTGGACATCGGCAAAGAGAAAAGCGGACAACACCACTCATAAACAAGGTTTGCTTGATTTTAACGTGGGCTTCTTAGTGTCTGCTATTTTGGCCTTGTTCTTTTTATCGTTAGGTGTGTTTGTGCAGTATGGCTCTGGTCAAGAGATTCAAACCGCAGGTGTCGCTTATATTGATCAGCTTATCAATATGTATACAGCCACTATCGGCGAATGGTCAAGACTGCTGGTCGCCTTTGTCGCCTTCATGTGTATGTTTGGGACGACGATTACCTGTGCGGACGGTTACGGACGTGCCAATGCCGAATGCTGGCGCTTACTAAAAGGTGAAAGTGAGATTAATAAAAAGCAAATCGCCTTTTGGACCACTTATGCTATCGGCGGCGGTCTGGTGATTATTAGCTTCTTTGTCGGTCAATTAGGCGCTATGTTAAAGTTCGCTATGATATCGGCATTTATATCGGCGCCTATCTTTGGTTGGTTAAACTACTCGCTCGTGAAAAATCATAAAAAATTATCAGCCGGCATGAATGCCTATTCGATAGCAAGCCTTGTCTTTTTAGGTGGCTTTACTTTATTATTTTTAGCCAACCTTGCGGGTATCCTTGGCTAAGTGCTTGGTTTGCTATTAAGAAATTTCGTTATACATAAAAAAACCTCTATCGAAAAACGTTAGAGGTTTTTTTATGGCTTGCTATCTGTAAAAGCGTTTATTTTTAAAGCTGGGATGTTGTTAGAGTTGAATTAAATGTAACAAAATATAATTAATTATGGTCTGAAAAACGTAACACGTTAAGCAAAACAAATAACAGCTCGCTTAAAATATTAGTAAATGGATATAGTTATTCATTATATAGATACTTGTAATAAAACTACGTAAATGATTAAGATTTTTTAACAGGATGTATTTGACTGGTTCTTTCTAACCGAAGATAAATGCGTATACTCATAGGCAATCAATCATCTTTACCTTTATTTATTCAAAGGATTTTGCCATGACCTTACCTTCAGCAGGCGCTCGCTTTCGCAGTGCAATGAAACAAAAAAACGATAACAACCAACCGCTACAGATTGTAGGCGCAATTAACGCTTATACCGCGATGATGGCAACCCAAGTCGGTCATCAAGCGCTATATCTCTCTGGTGCTGGCGTGGCTAATGCCTCGTTTGGTTTGCCTGATTTGGGCATGACCAGCCTTGATAATGTCTTAGAAGATGCGCGCCGTATTACCGATGCCGTTGATACCCCATTATTGGTCGATATCGACACCGGTTTTGGTGGGGCGTTTAATATCGCCCAAACCATTCGTAAAATGGAAAAAGCAGGTGTCGCTGCGGTACATATCGAAGACCAAGTGGCGCAAAAGCGCTGTGGTCACCGCCCGAACAAAGAAATCGTTAGCATCTCAGAAATGGTTGATCGCTTAAAAGCAGCGCTTGATGCCAAAGTTGATAATGACTTTGTAGTGATGGCGCGTACGGATGCTTTATCTGTTGAAGGTCTTGATGCGGCTGTTGAACGTGCGGTTGCCTTTCAAGAAGCTGGCGCTGATATGATTTTTGCTGAAGCATTGACGGATATCGAGATGTATCGTAAGTTCACTGACGTGCTTGATATTCCAGTTCTTGCCAACATGACTGAATTTGGTCAGACCGATCTTTATACCACTGAGCAGTTATATGCAGTAGGTGTTGATATGGTGCTTTACCCATTGTCAGCCTTCCGTGCGATGAATAAAGCCGCGCTTAATGTTTATCAGCATCTACTCGATGATGGCACGCAAGAAAAAGTCGTCGATACCATGCAAACCCGAATGGAGCTCTATGATTTCTTAAACTATCATGAGTTTGAGCAAACGCTCGATAAATTGTTTGCCGATAAAAAATAGACTTTTTTATTGTATTGGACGCCGTTTTTAAGGGTATTAAAACCAGACGTTTTATTCAAAAGCCACCAACGAAAAGGAATTTATCATGGCAGCACAAAACCAAATACAAAAACAGTTATCAGGCGCAGGTCTTCGTGGACAAGTCGCTGGCAAGACCGCTCTATCTACCGTTGGAAAATCAGGCTCAGGTCTAACTTACCGTGGTTATGACGTATCAGAGCTGGCAGACAAATGCATCTTTGAAGAAGTCGCTTATATGTTGCTATACGGCAACTTGCCAACCCAAAGTGAGCTTGATGCCTATCAAACTAAATTGAAAGGCTTACGTGGCTTACCACAAGCATTAAAAGACGTCCTTGAGCGTATCCCTGCGGAAGCCCATCCAATGGATGTATTACGTACCGGTTGCTCTATGCTTGGCAACCTTGAGATGGAAACTGATTTCTCACAAGAGAATGATAAAACGGATCGTATGCTCGCCGTCTTCCCATCTATCATCAATTACTGGTACCGCTTTAGCCATGACAATGTACGTATTGAGACTGAAACCGATGACGATACCATTGGCGGTCACTTCCTGCATCTGCTCAAAGGCGAGAAGCCAAATGAGCTACATACTAAGGTGATGAACGTCTCATTAATCTTGTATGCAGAGCATGAGTTTAATGCCTCAACCTTTACCGCTCGCGTATGTGCCTCTACCTTGTCTGACATTCATTCTTGTATCACTGGCGCGATTGGTTCATTACGTGGTCATTTGCATGGCGGCGCCAACGAAGCGGCGATGGATATGATTGAAGGATTTACTTCTCCTGATCAAGCAGAGTCTGAGATGATGGCAATGCTGGCGCGTAAAGACAAAATCATGGGCTTTGGTCATGCTATCTATAGCGAATCAGATCCACGTAACGTCGTTATTAAAGGCTGGGCTGAAAAACTGGCAGCAGATGTTGGTGACGAGGTGTTATACCCAGTATCAGTACGCTGTGAAGAAGTCATGTGGCGCGAGAAAAAACTGTTCTGTAATGCTGACTTTTTCCATGCCTCAGCCTATCACTTCATGGGCATCCCAACCAAGCTGTTCACGCCAATCTTTGTTTGCTCGCGTCTGACAGGCTGGGCAGCACACGTGTTTGAGCAACGTGCTAACAACCGTATCATTCGCCCAAGTGCGGAATATACTGGTGAAGAGTTGCGCGCAGTACCAGAGATAAGTGCGCGTTAGTATATAAAATATCAAAAATATTTTTCCTTATAGCCAAAATGAGCGTTTCTGATCCTATACGCTTGTTTTGGTTCTTTTTAAAGTTTATCTCATCTACTCTCACTACCTTCTATACTGACATGAGTTTTTAAAAATGAATAACAAGACAGATTTAACTATTGATGAAGTTTTAGAAAAAGTAATGGATGGGCTTCCACTTCCTAAGGTTGCTAAGGAGTCATCAAATGAGTTTGTAAAACTAAGAAGAGAAATGCTTAAGGAGTCTGATAGAGGATTAGCACTATATGCTACTGCCCATATTGATAATGAGCTTGAAAATCTTTTGAGAAATATGCTTGTTGGAAGTAACCAACATTTAAATGAGCTTTTCTCTTTTAACGGTCCACTTGGCACATTCTCATCTAAAATTAAATTATCCTACTCTTTAGGTTTGATTAGTAAAGTGACAATGAATGACATTAATACCTTGAGAAAGATAAGAAATGAGTTTGCTCACTCTAATCAACCTCTTAGTTTTGAAACTAAAAAGAATAAAAACTTATGCAACAGTTTGCAGTTGAATGTTCAACCTGAAAACTCATCATCTCGTATTAAATTCATGAATGTAGTATCAGGAATTTCTGGACTTCTATACGGAGCTAATATCAAATCAAAGAAATTTGAAGAGTTAGAAAGCGTCAATCTAAAAGAGAGAAAGGATGGTTTTGATGCGCTTTTCGACTATTCAAAAGGTTTACTAGATCAGACAACTAAAGACAATTCTTAAAAAATAGAAACAGCTAACAGCCAAAGGTGACCCATGGACAACGCCCTAGTACAGCCGATGAATGAACAATTCAAAAAGCCACTGCCCGATACCGACCTATATTACTTTGATACCCGTGAAGCGATTGAGAATATCGAAGCTGGCGCGTATGACAAGCTACCATTCTGCTCAAAAGTATTGTGTGAAAACTTGGTACGCCGTTGCCCACCAGAAGACTTAACGGCTGCGCTTAAGCAGCATATTGAAGGCAAACAAGATTTAGATTTTCCTTGGTACCCTGCCCGCGTCGTCTGCCATGATATCTTAGGTCAGACCGCTTTTGTTGATTTGGCAGGTCTACGTGATGCCATCGCTGAGCAAGGCGGTGACCCATCAAAAGTAAATCCAATTGTACCAACGCAATTGATTGTCGACCATTCACTAGCCGTTGAGCATGCAGGCTTTGAAGAAAACGCCTTTGAGAAAAACCGCGCCATCGAAGAGCGCCGTAACGATGATCGTTTTCACTTTATCAATTGGTGTCAGTATGCCTTTGATAACGTCAACGTCGTACCGCCTGGTAACGGCATCATGCACCAAATTAACTTAGAAAAAATGTCGCCGGTTGTGCAAGTAGTCAAAAATAAAGCCGGTGAAGAAGTCGCTTTTGCTGATACCTTGGTAGGTACCGATAGCCATACGCCAATGGTTGATGCCTTAGGTGTTATCTCTATTGGTGTTGGTGGCTTAGAAGCTGAAAGCGTGATGTTGGGTAACCCATCATATATGCGCCTACCGGATTACGTTGGTGTTAAGCTAACGGGCAAACTGCAAAAAGGCATTACCGGCACCGATTTGGTACTCGCGATGACCGAGTTCCTACGTGATGCTGGTGTGGTTTCAACCTATATTGAATTCTTTGGTGAAGGTGCACGCGCGCTTACCGTTGGTGACCGTGCATCTATCTCAAATATGACACCAGAATATGGCGCAACCGCGGCGATGTTCTATATCGATGAGCAAACCATCGACTATTTACGTCTCACTGGTCGTTCTGAGGCTCAAATCAAATTGGTTGAGCAGTATGCTAAGCAAACTGGCCTATGGGCTGATGGCATGGAAAATGCGGTTTATGACCGTGTGCTTGATTTTGACTTGTCTGCAGTCGTCCGTAATATGGCGGGTCCTTCACGTCCACATGCTCGTGTTTCAACCACGGATTTGGTTGCTAAAGGCATTGCCCACGCTCCTGAAGATAAATTACCTGAACCAAAAGATGGTCTGATGCCAGATGGTGCGGTTATTATCGCCGCTATTACCAGCTGTACTAATACTTCTAACCCACGCAATATGGTTGCAGCAGGCTTAGTTGCTCGTAATGCTAATGAGAAAGGCTTGTTACGTAAGCCTTGGGTAAAATCATCATTAGCACCGGGCTCTAAAACGGTCAAAATGTACTTAGAAGAAGCTGGCTTGATGCCTGAGCTACAAGAAATTGGCTTTGATGTGGTTGGCTTTGCTTGTACCACTTGTAATGGCATGAGTGGCGCGCTTGATCCTGATATTGAAAAAGAAATCATCGATAATGATCTGTTCACCACTGCGGTATTGTCTGGTAACCGTAACTTTGATGGTCGTATCCACCCGTATGCCAAGCAAGCATTCTTAGCGTCACCGCCACTCGTTATCGCTTATGCTATCGCCGGCAACATTCGCTTTGATATTGAAAAAGATTCATTAGGCCAAGACCAAAACGGCAATGACGTTTATCTAAAAGATATCTGGTTCGATGATGATGAAGTAGATGCTATTGTTGCAAAAGCGGTGAAGCCTGAACAATTCAATGCTGTTTATATCCCAATGTTTGATGAGGCCAAAAGAGATACGGGTAAAGCGCTAAGCCCATTATACAATTGGCGTGATCAGACTACTTATATTCGCCGTCCACCCTATTGGGAAGGCAAAATGGCAGCGATGAATAAGCTAAAGGGTATGCGCCCGTTAGCAGTATTAGGTGACAACATCACTACTGACCATTTATCACCGTCTAATGCAATTTTGGGTGATTCAGCGGCTGGCGAGTACCTTGATACTATGGGCTTACCTGCGGAAGACTATAACTCTTACGCAACCCATCGCGGCGACCACTTAACGGCTCAACGTGCGACCTTTGCCAATCCTAAGTTGTTGAACGAGATGGTACGTGACGAGCAAGGTGAAGTCACCCAAGGATCGCTGGCTCGCGTTGAACCTGAAGGTCAAGTCATGCGCATGTGGGAAGCGATTGAAACCTATATGAACCGCGAGCAACCCCTTATCATTATCGCTGGCGACGGCTACGGTCAAGGCTCAAGCCGTGACTGGGCTGCCAAAGGTGTACGTTTGGCTGGCGTTGAAGTCGTCGTCGCAGAAGATTTTGAACGCATCCATCGTCAAAACTTGGTCGGTATGGGCGCACTACCTTTGCAGTTTAAAGAAGGTGTCAATCGTAATACACTAAATATAGATGGTACAGAAGTATTTGATATCGAAGGCGAAGTGTCGGCCGGTGGTGAGATGACATTGGTCATTAACCGCACAGATGGTGCTGTCGATAAAGCCTCAGTGAAATGTCGTTTAGATACCGCTGATGAAGTTAAAATGTATAACGCGGGCGGCATGCTACAGCGTTTTGCTAAAGAGTTTATTGATGGTACGTTAGATATTGCATAAGGGTTTAAGTTTTAAATAAGCAAAGAGCCGATGTTGTATAAATTATACGGCATCGGTTTTTTAATCTTTAGATATGAAAAATAATGAGCCTAGCGCTTTACGACGATAATCAAAGTATTAATTTAACATCACGATAAAAGTTCTCATGTGTGCCAACCATTAACAAAGTAAGGACAAGCTGACCATCATCGATTTGATAAGCCAATAATGTTAACTGCTTTAGCATTTTAAACTTATAAATTCGTACGGATGATAAGTCACCTACCTTTTGCACACCTAGCTCAGGATTGTCAATGATGGCACGTACAGCACCATCTAAATCAGCTTTCTGATTATTGTGCAATTTTTTAACGGCTTTTTTAAAACTATGTGACTGAATAACACTTAAAGACTGAGTCATTATTTATCCAAAATAAACTATCCAAATTCGTAAGGTTCAACCATACCAGCATCAACTTCTGCTTGCGCAATCAAAAGCTGACGAACAAATTCGTAAGATAGATCAGGGTTGTCTTCCATAATTTGTCCAATAGTTGCCCAATGCTCTATTTGCTTTGGCGGGGTACGATGTTGTGCTTTAGATATCGCATAGGCTTTATCAACCAGCGCCTTATTAAGACGTATGCTTGCAGTAGACATAACTTTCTCCATATTCAAAATATTAATCCCTGTGGTATTTTACCACAAAAATAGTGTATTAACGACTCTTACCCTAATAAGCAGGTATAAGGAATAAAAAATGACCCAATCAATTTCACAACATACACCTTTACAAAACACACCAGCATTTTCTCCACAAATCTCCGTCCCAGCCATCTATATGCGTGGCGGCACCTCAAAAGGCACCTTCTTTAAACTGTCCGACCTACCTGAGCGCTGCCAAGTGGCTGGCGAGTCGCGTGATAATTTCCTATTACGGGTTATCGGTAGCCCTGACCCTTATGGTAAGCAAATTGATGGTTTGGGCAATGGTAGCTCTAGCACTTCTAAGACGGTGATTTTATCGCCTGCTAACAACAGCCATGACAAAGCAGACCACGATGTCAACTATCTGTTTGGACAGGTCAATATCGCCAAACCAATGATTGATTGGGCAGGTAACTGTGGTAATTTAACCGCCGCCGTTGGCGCTTGTGCCATCAATATGGGCTTGGTAGATGCAGATAAAGTTGCTAACAGTACGGATAACGGCATTTGCGAAGTCCGTATTTGGCAAGAAAATATTGGCAAAACCATTATCGCCTATGTACCTGTCTATCTAAACGCACAAGGCAAGGTACAAGTACAAGAAACCGGCGATTTTGAATTAGACGGTGTGACCTTCCCTGCTGCTGAAGTTAAAATTGAATTTATTGACCCTGTTGACTCCTCTAGTGATATGTTCCCGACAAATAATCTGGTCGATGACTTTGATGTCTCAGGCTGTGGTCTAAATACTGATAGTGTTAAAGCGACTTTTATCAGTGCAGGTATCCCAACCATTTTTATGAACGCAGAAGATTTGGGATTTACCGGTACCGAGTTGCAAGGCGATATCAACAGCGATAGCGAAACCTTAGCCAAGTTAGAGGCAATCCGTGCCAAAGGTGGTGTGGCGATGGGCCTATTTAAAGACGTCAGTGAGGCACAAACCAGTCAACATATTCCAAAAATCGCATGGGTAGCTCCTGCGCAAAGTTACAACGCCTCAAGTGGCAAAGCAGTTGAGGCAGCAGATATTGACTTAGTGGTACGCGCTATGAGCATGGGACAACTACATCATGCCATGATGGGTACGGCAGCGGTCGCCATAGCAGCAGCAGCGACTACGCAAGGTACACTGGTTAACCAAGCGGCAAGTGCAGGCCAATCTGCAAAACAGCTAGGTGAAGTTCGTTTCGGTCATCCATCAGGAACGCTTTTAGTTGGCGGTAAAACCGAACAAGTCGATGGACGCTGGCAAGCCAAAAAAGTCTCGATGAGTCGCTCAGCCCGTCGTATTATGGTTGGTGAAGTCTTTGTACCGGCAGATGCGTTTTAGTTTTCTTTAGTCTATGCCTTGTATAGCTTTTTAGGTCAGTTTACTTTACGCTAATAACATGCCGAACCCACCTATTCTCAGTAAGTCCCCACTTGATAACAAGCCGCCGCTCAAAAAAGTTGAGCGGCGCGCATTGCTGTGGGATATCCTCAAAAAGCTTGCCATCTTTGCCGCACCTTATAAAACCCTAATCATTGCCACACTGATACTAACGGTACTCGGCTCCTTTACCGCGCAGGTCAATGCGTTTGTGCTGCGATATGCTGTTGACACCTTGACTGAAATCGCCACCCTTGCTGAGCCTTGGGAAGCTGGTTTACGTATGCTAGGCATCATTAGTGCGGTGCTCTTGACTAAAGAAGTGCTATCAATATTCATTTCTTTTGGGCAACGCTTCTTTGGTGAAAAGATTCGTATCAATCTCTCGCGTGATTTATCACAAAAAATCATTGAGCGTATCTTGACCTATCGCATGGCGTTTTATACCAGTAGCGAAAACGACAGTGGTAAATTGCAAACCCGTATTGATTATGGCGTTAGTAGTCTGACAAGCTTAGTGCAAAACTTCTTTATTGATATGTTGCCGCTGTTTGCCAGTGCAATCGTCTCGCTAATCATTATGTTTTCGACCAACTTTTGGATAGGCTTGGTTGGTCTAGTTATCATTCCGATTTACTTTTTCATCAGTCAAAAACAAGCCAAGCGCTTGCAAGGCTTTCGCAGGCAGATGCGTGGATTTAGAGAAGCTAAAAGCGGTCTTGTCATCTCGCTTATTAACTCTATCAGTGTTGTAAAGTCCTTTGTGCGTGAGTCTATCGAGGCGGAAAAACATTTAACCATTCAAAAAGAGATGACGGACAATCAGCTTAGAATCCGCAGCCTTGGCTTTATTTACGATGCGATAAAAACCTTTATCGAGCAAATCGGCGTGGTGGTGATTATTTTACTGACCGCCTACTTTGTCTTAAAGGGTGAAATGACTATCGGCATGATTTTATTTCACGTACTACTGTTCCAAAACGTTGCAGCCCCTATCCGTCAATTACATCGTATCTATGACCAAATCAATAATGCTTTAACTTATGCTGAAGGCTTTTTTGAGATATTAGATGATGATAAACAAGTTGAGAATATTGATGGGATTAGTAGCAAAGGCCTAAAGGGTCAGATTGAATTAAAAAACGTGGATTTCACTTATCCTAATGGCACCCAAGCGCTCAAAGATGTCAGTTTTACTATTAAACCCAATCGTATTACCGCGCTGGTGGGCTTAAGTGGTGCTGGCAAGAGTACCATTATTAATCTATTGGTGCGTTTTTATGAGCCTGACGCGGGCACGATATATTTAGATGGTCAGAATCTAGCCGACTATAATACTCATGAACTTCGCCAAAATATCGGTTTGGTACTACAAAGCAACCATATTTTCTCAGGGACGATTAGCGAGAATATCCGCTATGGCGATATGAATGCCAGTGAGGAAGATATTGTCATTGCCGCAAAAAAAGCCTCGATTCATGAACAAATCATTTCGCTATCTAAAGGCTATGAGAGTAGCGCAAAATCTCTATCAGGCGGACAACAGCAACGTATTGCGCTGGCACGAATGTTCTTAAAAGATCCGCCGATTGTATTTTTGGATGAGCCAACCGCAAGCCTAGATGCCATTGCCAGTCAGCAAGTTAAGAAAAGCCTAGATTTGATTAAAAAAGATAGGACGGTGATTATGGTATCGCACAATATCGCCCAAATCATCGACGCTGATGATTTGGTAGTGATAGAAGACGGGCGCGTGGTTGAGACGGGCACTCACGAGGAGTTATATGAGCAGCGCGGTAAATACTTTGAAATCTTTAGCGCCATGTCAGATAGCCTCAATTTGGATAAAATCAGTCAAACTTTACAGGGTTAAGGGGCTATTAATCCGTTATAGCCTCAAACACCCTGAAACCGTTATAATCGTGCAGCAAAATAGTCTTATAATTAACCTTTTTATCCCTGCCACATAAGTTGCCCAGAAGCTATTTTCCTATGACCCCTGAATTTTCTATAAAAACCTTTGATGAGCTGACCTCAGTTGATCTGTATCATATTTTAAAAGCGCGCTCGCAGGTATTTGTGGTCGAGCAAACCTGTGCCTATCAAGACATTGATGAAGCTGATTTTGACTGTCTGCATCTGGTCGCACACCATAATGAAAAACTGATTGGCTATTGCCGCATTATTACGCCCGACGCTTCCGCAGAGTCCATTCCTGCTATTGGTAGAGTATTGGTGTTGCCTCAGTACCGAGGTAATGGTTTAGCACGCAAAATCATGACAGAAGCGATTAAGTATTGCCATAAAAAATATGGTAAGAAAACGCCAATAGCCATTGCCGCACAGACTTATCTCATTAACTTTTATCAATCGCTGGGGTTTATTGCCAATAGTGACTTTTATCTGGCAGATGGTCTTGAGCATGTCAACATGGTGTTATATCCCGCTAAGAAAGTCAAAGCACCCTCGCAAAGCTCAGGTGCCAGCACCATTCTAAATTCTATACTGTTGGTCTTAGCCGTGTTATTCGTCATCGGTGTGGTTTATTTGATGATTTAACGGGCTTGATAAATAACATAGAATTCATTTTAAATGCCATACTTTTAAATGACACCATGAGCACGAAAAACCATGAAAAATAGCAATAACACCCCTTTTTCACCAGCATCACTCACGTGGCAACTGACCACGTTTTCTGAGCTCAGTGGCTATCAGGTCTATCACATCATCCAAGCCCGTGAACAGGTTTTTGTGAAAGATCAACACTGTACCTATATCGATGCTGATGGTCAGGATATCGACGCGATGCATTTATCTGGTTATTTCCCTGCCTATCAAAACGATAAAGACAATGAAAGTAAAGACACTCAGAACGTCAATCCGCAACTGGTAACTTATTGCCGGATTCTTACGTCGACGACACCGCAGCGCTATCCTATTATCGGGCGCGTCTTAGTATTGGCGGATTATCGCGGCTTTGGGCTGGCACGCGAGCTTATGATACGCGCGATTGAGTATTGTCATCTACACTTCCCTAATCAGCCGATTCATTTGTCAGCTCAAACCTATTTGACTCAATTTTATGAATCGTTAGGTTTTGTCTGTGAGGGCGATGTTTATAGCGTGGAAGGTATTGAACATGTGCATATGATATTAGCAGCGCATTAAATATAAAAGTCTGACTTAAACGGGTTTCACACTGTCTAGATTTTACACTATGTCACTGTGGTCTTATATTGAGTATGCTATTTTTAATGTCTATGTATGATAAGTACAGGCATGATAGCGACTCACGGATGAGGAGAGGATAATGGCTGGTGTAGAAAAGACGACGGTAGAGAGTAATATTCGCCCAGAATATGATATAGAAATTCAAAAAATAGCTGATTACGTGCTCAATTACTCGATAGATGAGGACTCTCCCAATAGTAGAGATGCATGGAATACCGCGCGCTACTGCCTGATGGATACGCTCGGCTGCGGGCTGCTTGCCCTACGTTTCCCTGAATGTACCAAGCATTTAGGCGCTGAATGTGCCGAGCAAATCACCCCAAATGGCGCACGTGTTCCCGGTACTTCATATCGTTTAGACCCCATAAAAGCCGCGTTTGATATAGGCTGTATGGTGCGCTGGCTTGATTATAATGACACCTGGCTGGCGGCTGAATGGGGGCATCCTTCTGATAATTTAGGGGCAATTTTGGCGGTTGCTGATTATATCAGTCAGCAAAACGTCAGCCAAGGGCGTGTGCCTTTAATCATGCGCGAGGTGTTAGAAGCTATGATTATGGCACACGAGATTCAAGGGGTCATCGCGTTAAAGAACTCTTTTAATCGCGTGGGTCTGGATCATGTGTTTTTAGTGAAATTGGCATCAACCGCGGTCGTTGCAAAACTTTATAAGCTACCACGTGAACGTATTATGGCGGCACTCTCACAAGCGATTGTTGATGGTCAAGCACTGCGTACTTATCGTCATGCACCCAACGCCGGTAGCCGTAAGTCTTGGGCGGCAGGGGATGCGACCAGTCGCGCCGTACGTTTGGTTGATATCACAAGACGCGGTGAGATGGGCATCCCGGGTGCGCTGACTGCCCCGCAATGGGGTTTTTATGATGTATTGTTTAGCCATACCAATGCAGACTTAGCGCTTAAACCTGAAAGCGAACGCCTATTTAAGTTCCAGCGTGAATTTGGTAGTTATGTGATGGAAAATATTTTATTTAAAATCAGTTTTCCTGCCGAGTTTCATGCCCAAACTGCCTGTGAAGCCGCGGTCATTTTAGCGCCACGTATTGAAGACAATATTGATGATATCGAAAAAATAGTTATTACTACGCATGAATCGGCGATACGCATCATATCCAAAGAAGGTACATTGGACAATCCTGCCGATCGTGACCACTGCTTGCAATATATGGTTGCCGTTGCGCTATTAACCGGCGACTTGATGGCAGAAAATTATGAAGACGATTATCATGCAGAGCATCATCTTGCCATTGATACACTGCGCTGTAAGATGGTGGTGATAGAAGACCCAAGCTATTCACACGACTACCATGACCCTAATAAGCGCTCGATTGCCAATGCCATTCAAATCTTCTTTAAAAATGGTAGCAGCACCGATAAAGTAGCAGTTGAATACCCGCTGGGTCATAAACGCCGCCGGCATGAAGGTATTCCCATACTTGAGGCGAAATTCCAAGCCAGTCTCGCCACGCGTTTTATCAGTAGTCGCTGCGAGGAGATTATTGCGCTTTGTAGTCATCAAGCAAAGCTAGAGCAAACCCCTGTTAATGAGTTTATGGCGCTGTTTGCAACTCCTTAACGTGGCAGCTTTACCTTTACTTAACGCAATGTTTTAACCTGATTTTATCCTAATATCAATCCATGCCGCAGTATTACCACGGTATGGATTCCCCTGCCCAATCTACAAAGCTACCGGACTGAGCAGCGCTCATAGTGGCAAGTACTTCCAGCAAGCATTCGGCACTATAGGCGGGCGTGAATAAATGCCCATCAGCCACATTGCTTTGAAACGGTGCCGATAATTGCGTATTGACTGTACCCGGTTGCATAACCACCACGCACATATCTTTGAGCGAGCGACTCCATTCGATACTGAGGTTTTTCATACCCATATTAAGGGCAGCTTTACTCATACGATAGCTATACCAGCCGCCAATTTGGTTATCCCCGATACTACCGACACGCGCCGATATGGTGGCAAAAATAGCAGGATGAGCTGGGCTACGTTCTGCTTTTTCCAGTAATGGCTTGATATGTTTGGCAATCAGTAAACTTGCCAACGCATTTATTTGCATATTCTGCATAAAAAAATCAGTCTCAACCTGTCTCAGCGCCTTTTCAGGTTGTGTGATCTCGGTATGTAGCAAACCAACGCAGTTAATCACCCAGTCAAGATGTCTACTATGCTGTTGTATGGCAGCAGCTGCCTGCTGAATACTGTCCTCATCACTGACATCCATGGGCAACCAGTGCAGATTGTCAGCCTCCAACTCTGGCACACTCTTATGGTACGTGGCGTAAACTTGAATGCTACTGTTCTCACTATGCTCATTTTTAGTAGTTTTTACCAGCTGCTCTACCATGGCTTGACCGATACCACCTGTACCGCCAACGATAAGATACGTTTTAGATTCCATACTGACACCTCTCTATGTTCTATTTTTCGCTTTCTTCATTGCTTATTAAGATTACTACCCTAGCACTCATGTCACTTAACGCTATGTCTATAGCTCAATTATGGCGTTGTTTTTGAACACTTAACAGTTGAGATAAGTAAGTCATTAGCTTTTTTTAGGCACAAAAAAGCCGCCTCGATGGGCGGCTAGTGATGACAGTTTTATCAATACTTGAGCTTAGTTTAGCAAGATAACTCTATATCTGTGCTAATGCGCGGAGGTTTTTTGCACAGTAGCTACTGGAACTTCATTGTGCTCAACATCGTACAATTTGCCTTCTGAGAAGTAATCACCTTCAGTTAGGTCAATCATCAAATCAGGATGTACTGAACGAACTTCTGTACCCGCAGCAAATACTGATTGATTCTCTGAATTACCGACAGTCATATGGTTAAACAGTAAGTTTAACGCAATGGCCATGATAGCAGATGAGCTGATGCCTGAATGGAAAATAGTCGCAAACCAGTCTGGGAATTGATCGTAGAACGCAGGTGCTGCAATCGGTAACATACCAAAGCCGATAGAAGTTGCAACAATGATAAGGTTCATATTGTTGGTATAGCTTACTTGCGCTAGGGTACGAATACCACTGGCTGCAACCGTACCGAACAATACGATACCCGCGCCGCCTAGTACAGCGGTTGGAACCGTTGCAATAACACGACCCATGATAGGCATTAAACCAAGAACCACTAAGATGATACCAGCGTAAGCCACTACAAAACGGCTCTTAACGCCCGTTACTGCAACCAAACCAACGTTCTGAGCAAAAGCACTTTGAGTGAATGAACCAAACATTGGCGCAACGATACTAGCAACCATGTCAGCACGCAAGCCATTACCTAAGCGTTTTGAGTCAACTTCGGTATCAATAATATCACCAACAGCCAAGATGTCAGCTGAGGTTTCAACTAAAATCACCAATACAACGATGAACATAGAGATGATAGCAGCCAGTTCAAACTTAGGCGCACCAAAATGGAACGGCGTTGGGAATGCGAAGATAGAACCGGTAGTAACACCAGAGAAGTCTACCAAGCCTAGCGCCCATGCAACGACCGTACCGATAACCATAGCCAGCAAGATTGACAAGCGACTGATAGCAGCATTGCCCGCTTTACTTAGGAGTAATACCACGAGTAAGGTAAAACCGGCAAGACCGATATTGGTCATGCTACCAAAATCAGGGGCTTTACTGTTGCCGCCCATTGCCCAACGTGCAGCAACTGGCATCAAAGTTAGACCAATGGTGGTAATAACCGTACCCGTCACTAATGGCGGGAAGAATCGAATAATTTGGGAGAAAATGGGCGTGATTAAGAAACCAAGAGCTGACGCTGCAATCACCGCACCGAATACTGAAGGTAATCCGCCTCCTGCTGTCACAATTGCAACGATGGTTGCAACACTGGCAAAAGAAACCCCTTGAACCAATGGTAATTGGCAACCAAAGAATGGGATACCTATCGTTTGTAGTAACGTCGCTAAACCACCAATAAATAAAGAGGCAGCAATCAATAGACCAATTTCAGCTGGCGTTAGTCCAGCAGCTTGCCCAACAATCAGCGAATACTGAAGGTAATCCGCCTCCTGCTGTCACAATTGCAACGATGGTTGCAACACTGGCAAAAGAAACCCCTTGA
>NZ_JBEOOX010000011.1:0-97944 GCF_040309565.1 Psychrobacter sp. 16-MNA-CIBAN-0192 | reverse complement strand
CGGGGGTATAGTTTCGTGTTTTCATTGTCGTATTCTCTCAGAAAGTTGAGCCTCCGACAATACCGGGGCGGTTCACACACCTCTTTTTCCTAGTGTTGCAAACCCTTTAACATGGTTTGGATTACTAGCATTAAAGTAATGCCCTTGTCCTTTAATGATAGAGACCCATTTTTCACCAACTGCTTGACCAAAGTAACTTCCTTTGTGATGTTTCGAAGCGTCATACATCAGTAGCAGGTGACAATGTAAACCACAGTCGTTCTTATAACCTTGCTCAAGCGCCCATGCATAACCGTGCAGATCTTTAAAGCAACCGTTCGTTTTCTCTATCCGCTTTAGCAATACCTTCATATGTTCATTAAAATTATCAATGCTGTCTTCGCCTATACCATCCATACGATAGTGCAAGTCAACTCTCACAAATAAAAGTCGTCCGTAATGCTCAGTGAGATCGTTCAAATATGTAGTTAGCGATTTAGTGTTTCTGTCTTCTTTTAGGGCAAAACTCGCTTTGTTCAAATGATACTCAGGCAAGTATATTTTTATCTCATCTATAAACTGTTGCGCAGATTCATCGTTCCATTTTATCTCTGAAGGGTAGTACTCACCCTTCAGTTTTTGTCCAGTTGCTACAAACCATTTTATGGTTTCCGTATAAACCAGCGTAGAGCGATGGTGGTGCATCATTGCTGGATATAGCTCATTCAAGTCTAAGGCTATTTCGTATGGGTCTATACTATTGTGCTTGTCGTTTAAGATATCGTCTACAATTTTGTCGACTGCTGTCAGTAATTGATTAATCGTTTGGGTTTGATAACTCATTACATTGCTCCTGTGATATGTGGTTTCATATCTTCAGGATGGTGAGTTAAATTCTACGTATAGCTGCTAAGGGTCCACTCAAGTAGATGTGGTGCTGGTGTGTCATATCACTATATAATAGTAATAACCCACTAAGCAAACCAAAGCAATACTGTGAAAACGCCCACGTATCGTGGTAACAGTTTTTGGAGGGTTACTCAATTTGAGAGGTTTGATAAAAGGGGAAGTTACGTTTTTAGGATAGTTCGTAGTCATATCTAACGTATAAGATCAAAAAAACCTTTATTCTATTACGACACAGCGATTTCATGCCAGTGTTTTGCGATAGTAAATCCATGGTTTTGCCATGTTTAGCCTATGTTTTTAGTAAGTTTATTCCATCTTTTTAGTATAAGGATTTAGCATATGAGTAGATTGCCGAAAACTTATGACGGTAATACGTTTTATCCCATTGTTCAAGATTTAATGGATTATGAAGAGTTTAGCCTTGGTAAGTTGTCTATAGATTTAGAGGTTAAAGATAGGAAGTATGAGCACAAAATAAGAGAGCAGTTCAATTTAAGATTGAATCAGATCGATGTTCATAGTGCAAAAATATTATTGCGTATCGAAGATTTTTTAGTAAACGGAAGTTGGAATAAAATAAATTATGATGATGTTGATTATATAAATTTACTACATTTATATTTAAATAAATACAAGGATCCGTTGCAAAGATTTAATGATCTTATTAAATATAAAAATGATAAGTTACTTCCAGATTATTATATCAAGTGGTTCGGAAATAACTTACGTCGATCTTTATTCTTAGCAAGTCTCTTTGAGGACGCGTTTGAAGGCAAAACTTACCAAGGGGAGCTAGAGCTATTAGAAGCCGTCTCTGATTACTTACGTTATTTTCCTCGTAGATTTAATCATCAATATGAGCTTCCTATATATCAGTTAGTTTCTGTCATAGATCCTGAGGAAGCTAATAGAAGTCGTAACATCGAATTTGTTAAAACAACATACTTTGATAACCATGTGAGCAATCAAGATATCAAATGGATTATCTCCTCAGATTTTGATCAGATCGACTGGGCTTACGACTATCTTGAAAAAGAAAAAAGAAGGGAAAAGGAAAAACAAAGTAAAAAAGATGGATATATAGCTGATAACGGTGATGAAAAGAAGCAGAACAAAGAAGATGGAGATACGGAAAGTTATATTCCTCTCAAGAGGGTGTTCTTTCCTCAAACTACTCAAGAAAAATATGAGCTAATACTTGCGAGTATAGATAGAATTCCAAATGTAGAGAATCCACCGTTTTTAACTAACTTAGCTAGTAGCTACTCTGAAAGAGGGTATGTCTTAAACAAAATGCAAAATGCATGGCGGAGTCGAAAAGAACCTTCTGATAAAGTTCTCTCTAGTAATGAAGTCACTGTTAAATTGAGCAAGAAGAGCCGTGATACACTGAATAAACTCCCAGGGAACAGCAAGGCTGAAATAGATAAATTTATAAATAAGTGTATTGAGGAATATGTAAAAAAACCTTCTTAGCAGGTTATGCAAGCAGTGATAATAAAGCTAAATAAAGAAGCTAAATTTTCATCAATTCTTTTAGCTCATCTATGCTAACGCCCTTACGAACAAGGGCGTCGATTAGCTCATGTTTATCAGCATCTTGTAAACTATCGTATTTTTTGATATCCATTGATTTTTCAATCTGCTGACGAGCTGTTTGGAAATCTACCACCTCACCTTTATCCCTAAGTAAGTCTAAGAAGTCTGCCCATACCTGCATTATCTTGCGACGCTCCTCTAAATGCTGCGCGTGGTTATATACTGCTCTTATACTACTTTTCTTGTCATGAGCCATCTGCTTTTCGATGGCATCACCCATGTAGCCAAGCTCGTTTAGGTTAGTTGAGGCGATATGGCGAAAGCCATGTCCTGTTTGTTTACCAGCGTAGCCAAGAATATCTAAAGCATTATTGATAAATTCTTCGCTATAAGGTTTGTGCATACCAGTATGGTAGAACACGTATTCATACTGTCCGGTGATGGGTTTCATATCTTTCAAAACTGCTAGCATTTGATCTGATAAAGGAACAACATGTTTACGCGCAATCTTAAGATTATCTATATCGACACGCCATAGACGATTAGCAAAATCAATATGCGCCCATTTCATCATACGTAGCTCAATGGTGCGGCAAAATGAGTAAGCTAAGAATTTCATACCCAGTCTAGTTTGATTGTGACCATGATAGCCCTCGATAGCTTGGAGTAGGGCAGGTAGCTCATGAATATCCACATGCTTCATGTGTTTACTTTTTGCTTTAGGATAAAGCGCTTTTAGATCATCGATTGGGTTTTGCTCAATGATACGTTCACGTTTGGCACGCCTTAGGACATTAGCAACTAAATCAATTGTTCGTCTGGTCACTTCGCGTGGTGGCTCACCTTCTTTATTTATCCGCTTCTCAATTTCATTCGCCATCGATCTGCAATCCTCAAAGCTCACATCTTTTAGCGCAATGCTTTCAAAATGGGGTAACACATCTTTATACATACGGTTGTAATCTTGCTGATAAGTACGAGGCTTGACGTTACGCTGGCGCTCAGCGAGCCAGTCTAACGCGTAGTCATTGAATTTTTGCGCGTGGATATTGGCAAGCTTGTCTTGACGCTTTTTGTTTTTTGGGTCGTTACCCTCTGCAAGTAATGCTTTAATCTCAGTATTGGCTTGTCTGGCCTCAGCTAATGACATGATGGGGTAAGTGCCAAGAGTCATACGCGTTTGCTTACCATCGAATCGATAAGCGCTTGTCCATGTCTTTGTGCCTGTGTTGCGTACCAATAGCTGTAAACTTTGCTGGTCACTGTATTTGTCAGGACGTGCAGGTGTGCATTTTTCACTTGGTTTAAGCTTACGGATCTTACTATCGCTTAACATGTTGGTCTATTCCCTATGGCTGTAAGCTATATGAATCAAGTGACACAACAAATACGTTGGTCTAAAGCTGGATCATAATGCTTAGATGTTGCTCTTTTTGAGGTCTAATGAAATCATAAACCAACAGATAGACCAACACAAGCCACGGGATAGGTGGGTTATGTTCGGACAGCTTGGGAAAACGATAGACCTAAAAAAAACGCTAGACGCGTTATTTATAAAGGGTTACGAGAGTATATGGGAGTGTTTGGGACAAGATAGGAAAACTAGTATTTTATAAGATTGGCGGTGAAGGAGGGATTCGAACCCTCGATACGCTATTAACGTATACACACTTTCCAGGCGTGCGGTTTCAGCCACTCACCCACTTCACCGTTTGATAACTGCTTGCTGCCAATGTGTTGCACGTCATTAGGATGACGCGATACTGACAGACATCTGTTATTTTAGACGGCTTAGTATAGCCGATAGTAGCAGCAATGTCACGACTCGCGTTTGCCAATTAAGAAATATATAGCAGATAGCTGCGTCTTTCATTATCTATCTGCGCCTGCTACGATAGCGTATTGCCAAAGAGAGTGAAGGGTTAGATGAGAAGTGATGTGAGTATTAACGATCAAAAAAAACAGAGTACCCCGCAGCTGTCCTTATTAAATCAAGTTAGCCGTATCAGCCTAATTGTGATAACAATGCTAATTGGGCTATGTATCAGTATTTTACCGGCACAGGCGGAAGACTTATCCCAGTGTAGTCAGAATTTTTATGGCGGCGTTTATCCAGAATTTACCAATAGTAAATTGAGCAAAGATACCCAAGCATTATGTTTTAATGGCTTTGCGGTAATGTATTCTGATGTGTCGCGTACGCCATTATGGTCAGCCGAGCATTTAACTCGCAAGCGGTTGCAACAAGCCAAACAGATTGATCGCGAAGACAGCTTTCATGAAGAAAGCCGATTGCCGACATCTGCGCGCGCCAAATTAGCGGATTATTCAGGCTCTGGCTTTGACCGTGGACATCTAGCGCCGAATGGCGATATGGCAAACCGCAATCAGCAATATGATAGCTTTAGCCTTGCTAATATTGCCCCCCAGTCACCACGTAACAATCGCTATATTTGGCGCAATATTGAATCAGCGACGCGTTACTTGACTCAGCAATATGGCGACACGTATACCATCACCGGCGTCGCCTTTACCGATAAAAAATTACAACGGCTCAAAGGGCGGGTATTGGTACCAAGCCACTTTTTTAAAGCCGTTTATATCCCTGCGATCAATAGCGCGGGCGTGTACTATGCGCCCAATGACGAGTCTGAACGGATAGAAATTATTAGTGTTGATGAGCTGACCGCGCGAATAGGTATTGATGTCTTGCCGGTACTCGATCGCCAAGTAAAAGCGCAGTCTATGATGCTGCCACTCAAGGCAGGTGAAAAGATAGATGCACCTAATGCGCCAGCAGAAAAACCAAGTTGGCAACTTTTTGTTGTCGCCATTATTGATTGGTTGATGGCGCAACTACAAGCATAATAACCAATGGTAAACTACTTGTTCATTAGCTTATTATTTAGATAAAAGGCATTTAAATAAAAAGAGTTTAAATAAAAAGCATATGAATAAGTAGTTCATTGCGCTTTTGAAAAATAGGGGAAACAAATGATTGAACCTTTTGCTAATAATCATCAAAGCATGCAAATTGGTGATTTGGTTATCGAAAATCAAACTGATAAAGTCATCATTTACGGTGACATTGACTTGCAGCTAAATACTATTGGCTATGAGCAAGCGCAACAATTGCACGCCCTTAGTGGTCGAATTTTGCAAGCTTTTACTGATAATCCTGACTATAGTAAAAATGATGTGCTGTCAAAAAATAATAATGACGGTGCAGATGAGACTATAGACAATCCTTTCTTGTAACTATTTGATATAGTTTTATTTTTATAGCAACATCTGTCTATAAAAAACTACTGAGCAAAACTTGGAATTTGCTTATAATGAATAGAAGAGATGCATAGATAGCTAAGCCATATCGTTATTTAACATTACATTTGTTGAAATAATAGTTGTCTTTACTGATTGTCTTTAATGATTTTAGAAGCCAATAATGAACAGGCTTTGCTATTCTCACATGATATTTTATATTCTCATCGTACGAAAGGAGTCGATATATGAAATTATTTACTAAAACAGTATTAACGGTTGCTGGTCTCAGTATGGCAACCATGGCGTTTGCCGCTGACCCGTTAGCCAATACCAGCTGGCAAACCTTCGAAGACGGTAAGCCAAAAGGGGTGGTTAAAATCACCGAATCCAATGGCGTATTAACGGGTAAACTTGTCGAAGCCAATACCGCCAAAGGCAAACAGTATGTCGGTATGACCGTCATTGCGGGTCTAAAAGCCGATGGTAATGGCAAATATAGCGGTGGTACGATTACGGATCCGGCAAAGAATAAAACTTATCGTATGACTGCGACAGTTAAAGGCGATACAATGGATCTAAAAGGTCATTTAGGACCATTTACCCGTACGCAAACGTGGAAAAAGAAATAAGAGTGTGAACGTCGTACCTTATTTATTATTTTCAATGCTAGCGCTATAAATGAGTCTTAAAAAATAGCCAGTAAAAAACCCCACATACCGATTGGTGTGCGGGGTTTTTAATGAGATATTTTTAATTTTTTAGCGTGTCTTTATTAAGAAACTATTTATTAAAAAGCTGTCATCAAGAAGCTAACATGAAAAAAGTGTCATTAAAAAGCTGTCATCAAAAAGCTATCATGAAAAGATTGCCATTAAGAAATTGGCTACCAGTTTAAATCGCGTCAGAGCCGGTTTCACCGGTACGTATGCGAATAACTTGTTCTAAGTTGGTTATAAAGATTTTACCATCACCAATTTTACCAGTACTAGCAATGCGCGTAATGGCTTCTATTGCTGGATCTAGCATCTCATCAACAACGGCTATTTCTACTTTAACCTTTGGTAAAAAATCTACTACGTATTCTGCACCACGATAAAGCTCAGTATGTCCTTTTTGACGACCAAACCCTTTTACTTCGGTGACGGTGACGCCTTTGACGCCGATATCAGACAATGCTTCACGTACGTCATCGAGCTTAAAGGGTTTTAAAATCGCGGTAATGAGCTTCATACAGAATTTCCTTATAAGTATAGTGGGGCTGTCTGGTGCAGACCTTTGCATGCGTCGTATGAGTCCTGCGCTGACATCCAAGTAGCTTTTTTATTGTCCGATATCAGTCTAATAAAGAGTCATGATATTACAGGTTTGCCTACACAATCGCAAAAATTAGAATTTTATTATAGCGAATTTTGATCTGCTTGGGATGACTATACTGTGATGATTTGCTAAAACGTAACAGCCACTTAAGCATAGAAATGTAGAGTATTAAGCATGGGGTATCGATGTAGAAGGGAGGGCTATGACTCTTTAGGAAATAGGAGATAAGGTATTTTGGTGGTGCCCAGAAGTTTTTTGGTATCACTGCCTTGTAGAAATTCGCGCAGGCGTGATTGACCGAAGGCACCAGTCATTAATAATCCAATCCGATGCTCTTCTTGATAATAGCTGAGCGCGGCGCTGACATCGCGACTTTCGATTAGAGTTTTTTTACATTGAATCCCAGCTTGTTTTAAGCGGGCATAGGCTTCGCGCAGGGCATCACAGTTTGTGGCGTTTTCTTTGCCAATCATGACGATATGAATGGTTAGTGCACGTACTAAGGGCGTTTTACACAGCCAGTTGAGCATTTTATGAGAGGCTGGGCGATTGTCAAAGGCAAATAAAGCGGTGGTTGGTGCTAAAAAATGGGCAGGAGTCACCAGCACCGGACATTGGCTTAAGCGCACCAGCTCACTTAAGGTCAGCTTGCAGGTCAGATGATGACCGATGACCACCAGCTGGGATTTTTCATCGACATAATCTAAGCTTTCAACCAGTGGCTCGTGCCGATGTAGGGTGTAAATAGGGCGCTTATAATGATATTGCTTACAATATACTGCTGCTTGATGCAGCAAGAGTTTACCTTGTGCTTTTAATTCTGAATTGCTTAAATGCTCTTTAGTGGTAAATTCTTCCAGCAAGGCACTTTCATCGTCAATATTTAAGCAACCTGAATAATTAATCGCGGCTTTTTGTTGCAGACTTGGCACAGAATAGAGCAAGCCAATGGGCGCTTGGAAACGTACAGCAGCCCACATGCTGGCGTCCAGTACCGCCTGCACATGCTCTGGGCAGTCTAAACAGGCAATCACACTATCAGGTTTCAAATTACTCATAACATAACCACATCATTTTAATCATAAAAAATCGTCGCAAGACATGAGTGAGTGAAACGGATTAATCAAGTAAGCCAATATCACGGCGATCGTGAATAGAGAAGCGATCAATCAACGTGCGGCTGGCGTTATTTAGTCCAACCACTTTGACATCAATGCCTTCGCGTTGCAAGCGCATGACCAGCTTGTCAAGCGTATCGACGGCGCTGACATCCCAAAAGTGCGCTTGGCTGACATCAATATGAACGTTGTCTAGTGCTTCTCTAGTATCAAAACTTTGTAAAAATTGGGTCGTTGAGGCAAAAAACACCTGCCCTTGAACATAATAGTAGCGCGTATTATTATCGTCATCGTACTCACTAAGTACGGTTAAGAATTGCCCGATTTTATTGGCAAAGAATAACGCTGAAAGCAAGACACCAACGCCTACGCCATAAGCCAAATTATGGGTAAAAACGGTGGTCAATACGGTCGATAACATGACGATATTAAAAGACATCGGATGGGTTTTAAAGTCGCGAATAGACTGCCAGTTAAAAGTACCAATCGACACCATAATCATCACGGCAACCAATGCTGCCATTGGAATTTGGCTGACCCATTCACTTAAAAATACCACCATAATGAGTAGTACCACACCAGCAATCAGGGTCGATAAGCGCGTGCGTCCACCAGATTTAACGTTAATCATTGACTGACCAATCATCGCGCAACCTGCCATACCACCAAAAAAGCTCGTTACCACGTTCGCAATACCTTGCCCACGACATTCGCGGTTTTTATTACTTGGGGTATCGGTCAGCTCATCGACGATAGTAGCGGTCATCATGGACTCAAGCAGTCCAACAATCGCGAGCGTAATAGAATACGGCGCGATAATCACTAGCGTATTCAAATTCAGCGGAATATCCGGTAATAAAAACATCGGTAGCGAGTCTGGCAACGCGCCCATGCTGCCCACATTGCGGATGTCTAAATTCATATACATGGCGACAATCGTCAAGCCCACAATACACACCAGCGGAGAGGGCAGTACACGCCCAATTTTTGGTATCAATGGAAATAGGTAAATAATGGCAAGTCCTGCTGCAGTCATGATATACACCGTCGTGCCGACTCGTTCTGTCATTGGATTCAACTCAGGGAGCTGCGCGGCAAATATCAAAATTGCCAGCGCATTGACAAAGCCAATCACCACCGAGCGCGACACAAAACGCATCAAATTACCCAGCTTTAAGATGCCCATGACAATCTGAATGACGCCGCATAATAAGGTGGCTGCCAGTAGATATTGCAGTCCATGGTCAGCGACCAAGGTTACCATGACCAATGCCATCGCACCGGTCGCTGCTGAAATCATCCCCGGACGACCACCAACAAAACTAATCACCACCGCAATACAAAACGAGGCGTATAATCCGACTTTAGGATCAACACCTGCGATAATAGAAAAGGCAATCGCCTCAGGAATCAATGCCAATGCGACCACGATACCCGATAGGATATCGCCCCGCACGTTAGAAAACCATTCGTCACGTACGTTATCAAGAAAAGATGTCATAAATAAACTGTATACCGTTAGAGGTAAAATAGAAGTAAAAATAGATGAGAGTCGGTAGCAACTACCTGCACTGCTGACCGTAAAAAATATGAGTCGTCTTTACTCTTGCTTCTTACACAATAAAAAGAAGGTATAGCGAGAAAGACAGAGTAGGGCGCACCGTATAAGACGATAAGAACCACAACATGCTACACTAAAATCTCAAAGAGGCTGTTTCAATAAAATGCTCAAGCGCCATACTCGTCAAGCATTCGTTAATTATACTAAAAACATGCGCATAATAGCACATAGCACCAAAAAAGCAGTATCGAAACCTGAACGATACCGTTATCATGCTGACATATTGACCTATTAGGTTAGCCAGATATATTGCTTGTGCTGTTGATTACGACGGTCTCATCTTAGATTTACATCACCTTGTAACCCTGTTGCTTTAGCACCTTCTTGCAAGTTGAATCACGCTATACGTACCCCATGCCCTATAAAAGGAACCCCTATGATCCCTCTTGTTGCAACAGAATCTGCTACTCATGCTATCACTGAGCCGTTATTTACCCATGGTTTACAAGTGGTGGTGGGACTGGGGCAATCAGGTCTATCTGTAGTGCAGTATTTGGTAAATAAAGGCGCTGAGGTCGCGGTAACGGATAAGCAAAGCCTCCCTACATTGGCAGCGCAGTTGCCGGAGTCAGTGATCATTCGACAGTTTGGTGCCATCGATAGTGAGTTGTTGCAACAAGCAACACGAATCATTATTAGCCCCGGTATCTCACTAGAAACCCCAGCCATTGCTGCAGCTTTGCAGGCAGGCATTCCAGTCGTCAGTGATATTCAACTGTTTTGTGAGGCGTGTACTGTTCCTATAATTGCCATTACCGGCTCTAATGCTAAAAGTACGGTGACTACTTTGGTGGGGCAAATGGCAGCAGATGCTGGGGTCAATGTCGGTGTCGGCGGTAATATTGGTATTCCTGCCCTTAATTTACTTGCCGATAAGGATATGCAACTGGCAGTACTTGAGCTGTCCAGTTTTCAGCTCGAAACCGTGACCAATCTGAACGCGCAAGTGGCAACCGTACTCAATATGTCACCCGATCATCTCGATCGGCATGGCGATATGCTGCATTATCAGCAAGCCAAACATCGGGTATTTCAAGGGGCGAAGTCAGTGGTCATTAATCGTGATGATACATTGACTCATCCAGAGGCGGCGCACTTGCTTGATTCTAGTCATTGTATCAGCACCGGCATTGATGCCCCTGACGCCGGTCAATACGGCTTGATTATTGATACAGAGGGACAAACCTATCTGGCTCGCGGTAATGAGCGCCTACTATCAGCAGAGCAACTGCCTATTAAAGGTCGCCATAATTTGCTAAATGCCCAGTCTGCCTTAGCCCTTGGTGAGCTTGCCGGACTGCCTTTACCGTCTATGCTCAGTACGTTGCAGCAATTTACAGGACTGGATCACCGTTGCCAATATATGCGTACCATTGCTGGAGTCGATTATTTTAACGACTCTAAAGGCACTAATATTGGCTCGACCATGGCGGCTATTGAAGGGCTTGGGGCGGTCTATACACCTAAAGGTGGCAAACTGCTGTTAATATTAGGTGGACAAGGAAAAGGGCAGCAGTTTGGTGAGTTAGCGCCTTTTATTAACCGCTATGTTAGCCATGTGCTGTGTATCGGTGCCGATGGTGAACAGATTGAGCAGCATTTACGCGCTGCAAAGTTAAGTAGTGAGGTGGCGTTACAGCAATGTCAGTCGCTTGATAATGCGTTTGTTATTATTCAGCAATTAACAAACAAACAGGCGAGTGATAAAGGTGATAAAACAGACATACAAGTGGTGCTGTTATCGCCAGCTTGTGCCAGCTTTGATCAATTTAGTGGCTATGAGGCGCGCGGACAGTATTTTAGCCAATTGGTTACCCAATTTGCTGAGACAGCGGCTCGTTAACAGTTATCTTTAGAACATGATTTCAGCACCCTAATAAAGTTAATAGAAAAGGTTATTCTCATCGGTTATGTTTGCTAGGATGTGCCGATAAATCATTGTTTTACTGCGTTATTACTGCTACTGTCGCATAGCTTATGTCTTTGCCAGTATGGGGTTTAATCTTAGAATCGACAAGGATATTTTAATCCTGTTTTTACGCATGATAGTGATTAAATCCTACCGACAAGGTGGAAGTATTACTTTATTATTTGCTGATGATTTATTACTGAGCTGCTTTTTACTCAGTGGCTAGATGACGTATGAATTTTTTTAAAGTTGACGCTGGCGTTGAATAAACGCTGTGTTTTTTGTTTGTTAGTGTATCTAAAATTAGTGTATCTAAAATTATGGCGCTCTCTTTTTTATCTCGTATTTCCCACTCGTTGCAGTCAACGACCGGCTCAGATGACAAGCAGTTATTACCTTCGGCGCGTGCGACGTTATTAGCCAGTGTCGGTTGTATGATGGTGCTGAGCTTATTGATGGTGGCATCGGCATCTATTCCTTTTGCGCTGAATCGCGGTATGACTGAGCTGCACTTTTTTAATCGGCAGTTACTGTATATGGGCATTGGCTTAGTGTGCGCCATTATTCCCTATTATTTGGTGCCGCTTAAACTGCTGTATCAGACGACGACCCAGTTTGTGTTATTGGGTATTACCGGTCTGCTATTGGTCGCCGCCCTATTTGGGACGCCCGTCAATGGCTCAAAACGCTGGCTAAATTTAGGATTTCTAAATTTTCAGGTGGCTGAGCTGGCAAAGCTGGTGGTGATTATTTTTGTTGCTGACTTTGTGGTGCGCCGCTCATTTGAGGTGCGTAACGGCTGGGATGGTTTTTTACGTATCTCGCTTGTGATTGGACTCTTAACCTTGTTACTGTTGTTGCAGCCTGATTTTGGTTCGCTGGTGGTGATTGTCGGCACGGTATTTGCGATATTTTATATTGCGGGTGCGCCTTATAAGCAGTTTATTGCCTTGGGTGCCGTGGTTGGGGTGCTTGGGGTGTTAGCGGTAACTTTGGTGCAGTACCGTTTGACGCGAGCATTATCATTTTTAGACCCCTTTGATGATATTCAAGATACGGATTATCAGCTGGCACGTAGCTTAATTGCCTTTGGTCGCGGTGAGTTTACGGGAGTCGGTTATGGCGAGAGTGTGCAAAAGCTGTCACATTTACCTGAGGCGCATACCGATTTTTTATTGGCGATCACCGGTGAAGAGCTTGGTTTTGTCGGTGTGGCAATGATTTTGTTACTAGAGACGCTGATTATTGCCAGTGCCATGCGCATCAGCTACAACGCGCTAAAACGTCGGCAAATGCGTATGAGCTACACAGCATTTGGGATTGCGATTATTTTTATTGCCCAAACGGTGATTAATGCGGCAATGAACATGGGCGCGATGCCGACCAAAGGTTTGACCATGCCGTTTTTTAGTTATGGTGGCTCATCGATGTTAATCAGCTTAATTATGGTGGCGATACTGCTTAAAATTCATAAAGAAAGCCCTGAAATTGAAAAAAGCCAATGTCGTTACTATTAATATGCTCATTTTTCATATAAAAAAGCGTCGCCTATAGCGGCGCTTTTTTATGCTTATTGGTAATATTTTTGGCTTTTTTCTTTAAGGTTCAGAGCCGTTTAAGGCTTGTTTACCTTGTAGCGGCGTGTTGTCCCATTGCGCAATCGCTTGCTGGAGCATACGCGCAGGCGTGTCTATATCTACACTTGGCTGCTGTAACAGCTGTAACGCTTGCTTGAGCAAGGCGCTTGGATGTTGTGTATCAATAGGCTGGGCAAGATTTTGTTTAGAGAGTTTTTGCCCATCCGCATGGCAAATCAGTGGCAAATGATACCAATGGTCGATGCTGGGCAGCTTTGAGGCGTGCATAATGCTGATTTGCGCCGCAGTCAGCGGTAAGATATCAAGACCGCGCATCACATGGCTGATATCCTGTAGCCCATCGTCAATGCTTGCCGCTAGGATATAATTAATCATGCCATCTTGCCGGCGCACCACCATATCGCCTAAAGTGTGCTGCGGATTTTGCCACTGTACTCCTTGAATACCGTCAATAAAGCCAATGCGATGGTTTGGTAATTGCAGCCGCAGCTTATGGGTTTGCCAGTCTAATTCAGCATCCACACAGCAGCGTGGATAGCGTTGGTGCGCTACTTGTTGTTTATGACTGTCTTGCGGATACTTATCTTGACCATTTTGCTGACCCCAATAGTGTGCCAAGCTTTTACGTGAACATTGACAGCCGTAGGTGAGCGGGCGCAAGCTCGAAAATAAATAATCATTATAAATATCAATACGCTCGGATTGATAAATCACATCCCCATCCCAGTGCAGCCCCAACGCTTCCAAATCAATCATAATCTGTTCGCTAAACTGCTGGTCACAACGTTCAGTATCGGTATCTTCGATACGCAAACGCCACATACCACCCAACGATTTGATATGACAGAAGCTTGCCAGTGCCGTAGTCAGTGAGCCCAAATGCAGCTCACCCGTTGGCGAAGGGGCAAAGCGCCCGACGGGTTGCCTTTTTGTCAATGATAAGTCGGTAGGATTATGAGTAAGTGTCAAAATAGATCACTGTCGAAAGTAGAGGAAGACAGATAGAATAAAGAAAGTAATTATAAAAAGATATCAATAAAGTTCAGGTGTTTTGTGAGTCAATTAGCGTAAGCCAATTACTGATTTACTAATCCCTACAACGCAATAAGCGACCCATATGAAGGTCGCTTATTGGCATAAAATAATTATTAACAATAATAAAGTGCTGTTTAAGCCCCTTGGTTTTGGCGCTCTTTCATCTCAGACAAGGTTTTGCAGTCAATACATTGGGTAGCGGTTGGACGCGCTTCTAGGCGACGCAAGCCAATCTCAACACCGCAGGTTTCACAAAAGCCATAATCATCACCATCGATTTCGGCAATCGACTTGTCAATTTTACGAATCAGCTTACGTTCGCGGTCACGCGTGCGCAAGGTCAAGGCAAACTCTTCTTCTTGAGTCGCTCGGTCATTGATATCAGGCATTGCACTCGACTCATCTTGGATATAAGTCTTTGTGCGGTCGGCTTCGCCTATCAACTGCTCTTTCCAGTCTAATAACATGGTGCGAAAATGTTCTAACTGCGCCTCGGACATATATTCTTCATCGTTAGCAGGCACATATGGGGTGAACTTAACATCACTGGGGTTGGTCGTCAGGGTGCTCATATCGGTCTCCTACTTTTTCAATTTAATCCATCAAAACGGCATCGTTACTACAGTAGTAACTAAAGGTAAACCGTCAAAAATTGTGCTAAAGGTATTCAGGGTGTTCTAAAAATACTGGTTTGCAAATAAAACTTACTTATTATACTTGGACTTTATGACACGTTGCGCAAAATGTAACCAGAATAATGATTGTGACATTATTATTGGTTTATTAAACTAAAAATGCTGCCAGTAACCCTTTTATAGCTTACTGATTCAGAGCATATATAAGCAGGACAAACGCAGCTTTAATACGCTAAAGAGTAGAACCACTGGCGGTCAAGTATCTAACCTTTTAACCCAGCTTGCAACCTGCCCATTGTTGGCTAATTGCAACCAACGGTAACCGGGGCGCGCTGCATTATCATAGGCAAATTCATCCTCATTAGGCTTGAATTGATAGCAAGTGGAAGGCGTGCTATAAACCGTAATATTTTGATGGATGTAAGCCTGTTCCTGATGGGTATGCCCGCTGGCAATCACCCGCAGATTACTATGCTCAGCCATCTGTTGCCAAAATAAATCCGTTTTTTTGGCGATATAGGCATCTATCCAAGCAGAATTCATAGGCAGTACATGATGATGAATGGCAAGCAGCGCAGGCTTGGTGCAGGAACTCAGCTGAGTACGCAGCCATGCGATATCGTCATGCTTTATTTCCCCCGCCACTTCACCCGGAATTGATGAATCTAAAAATAGAAGCTGCCAATGATCGGCTATTATTACGTGACGATTCAACAGGCGACTATCAGCAGTATGGGCAACTAGGGTACGCTCTGAAAAAGGCAGCTCCTTACCCAGCTCATCGGTCACATCGTGATTGCCAGCGATACAAATAAAAGGGATTTTGGTTGCTTGTAAGGTTGCAAATATATAGTCATAAACAGCGGGCTGCACCTCATCGACTAGGTCGCCGGTGACGATAATTAAATCGCAGCGCACATTATCGTGAAGCGCTTGCTGCAATACTGCCTCAAATCTTTGTAGACAGGACGCGTCTATTGCTCGACGATTAAAGGAGATGTCTTGCGGTGCGACATGCAAATCAGTGATTTGAAGCACGTTTAGCTGCTGGTCTATGGTGCTGAGTGTTTGGATAGGATAGGTTGGCATCCGGCTGTCCCTTATCAAGTCGAAACAGTCATCGTTGACGTATTATTGACATCAAATTCATCACATAACCGCTTCTTTGATGCTATTTATGGTTTGCGCTAATAAATCCTGAGTAAGCACACAACCAATATGATATTTAGGCGGTTTATAACACACATTATCCAAAAGCCCTACTATTATTTACCAAATAAAGTTCGATAAATAATCATCAAAGGTAACAATAAATTAAATTATCTTAAGAAGGTATGAAGCGTAAATACAAATCATTGACCAGAAGCTGTCCATATTTTTGAGCTAATTAATGCAGCAAAGAATAACAGAGCCAACACCAATACTATCGCTAGTCCAGTTTGAATATCAAGAACAATACTGCCCCAAACGCCTAAAGTCACGCCTAGCTGCGCAACAATTAGCGCAATAATAACCATTTGCTTGGGCGCGGCAGAGTATAAACGGGCAGTGAGCGCGGGCAACACCAATAATCCACTAATCAGTAAGCTGCCGACCGCTTGCAAGGCAATGGCACAAAACCCTGCCAGCATGCCCATAAAAAATAAGCGCTGGCGGGTAGGGTTAATACCTTGAATACGTGCTAAGGCTTCATGCGTGGCAAGCTTCACTTGCGCCGGCCAAATATAACGCAACAGCACTAAGCCTACCAACACACTACCCGCCAATAGCGGCAAATCTGCCCAATCAAGCTCAAGCAAATTACCAAACAAAAATCCCAACACATTTGCTTGTTGGTCAGTCAGCTGCGTAAGGGTAAGTAAGCCCAAACATAATAGCGTGACGGCAACCACTGCCAGCACAGCATCTGCAGGTAGGCGCTCATCATCAATAAATACCAAGCCGACCACGACCATGACACTGACCACAGCGATACCCATACCAATAGGCAGGTGCCACCATACGGCAAGCGCCACGCCTAACAGCGTACCATGCGCCAACGCATCGGCAAAAAATGCCATACGCCGCCAGAGTACCAAACAACCAAGGGGCGCAGAAAGTAGCCCTAAAATACTGCCAGCAATCCAAGCAGGGGCAATGATGGCTAACCAAGCGCTCATAACAGGTATCGTCCGTTAACATTTCTAATAAAAAGGAATAAAACCGTAGGTAGTAATAAGGGTAATGACATGTTTAGCACAGCTTAGCTATTAGATTTATTTATCACAGCTCGCTTGGTGCATGATGCTCACAAGCATGAGGCTGATGCACATAGGGCTGCTCATAATGATGACCAAACAATTTTTGGAACTCTGAGGTAATCGCAAGCTCACTGGGTCGCCCTTCACAGCAAATATGCTTATTGAGGCAAATTACTCGCCGACTGCCTTTCATAACCCAATGCAGATCATGAGACACCACCAACATGGCACAGCGTAAAAAGTCTGGCAGTTCATCGATAAATTGATATAGCCATACTTCAGTATCTGGGTCTAAACCTTGCATGGGTTCATCTAGAATTAATAAATTGGGCTTATCTAATAACGCCCGAGCCAGCAATACGCGCTGGGTTTCACCGCCTGACAGGTGGCGCATTTGCCGCGATAATAGATGAGTGAGCGATAGATTGTCAAAAATGAACTGCCGCTCTTGATCCGTTAATCGGTGCTTATTTGCTTGTCCTAACAAGTCTGAAACTCGTAATGGCAAAATCGGCGGTATGGTAAAGCGCTGCGGCACATAACCCAGTTGCAGCGGTTGATGCGCCGTGATGGTTCCAGCGGTAGGAGTAATTAATCCCAATATCAGCTTTACCAGCGTTGACTTACCGGCACCATTGGGTCCAATCAAACTGACCGTTTCATTGACCGCAATATCAATATCAATATGTGATACTAAACGCTGTCTGCCAATATCATAATTGACTTGGCTCAAGCTGAGCAGCTTTGCCTGACCTTGATGGTCTGGTAGTCGTTCACTATCAATAGCAATAGGAGACAGACCTGCCGAAGAGGTAAATGGATTCATAAGCTCACAGCAAAAGATTAATAAAGAAAAAACCGTCAGTATAAAGCACAGCACGCTTAGATGGAGATTAAGTTGCAGTGAGCACAGTCGGCACCGTCAATTTACTAGAAGGCATAGCTTGTTGGCAATCTTGGCAACAACCACTCAGCTCTATCACGCTGCGCACCACCTGAAAACCAACATCCTGCTCAGCAAAGCTCATGATTTCCTGTACCGGCATGCTACTGCACTCTTGCACCCGTTGACACTGCTCGCAAATCAAAAAAGCGGCGGTGTGTGGGGCACGCGGATGACAGCACGGCACATAAGCATTGATAGAGGTCAATTGATGAATTAGATTTTCTGTCAATAAAAACTCTAAGCTGCGATAAATCGTTGGCGGTGCAACATTTTTTTGCTGGCTTTTTTCGCTATGTTTGACATCTTCGGCAGCGCGCATCTGTTGTAGCTGAGTAATCAGGTCATATGCGCCAATCGGTTTCTTGGCTTGCAAAATCAGCGCATATATCTGCTGACGTAGCGGGGTAAAGCGTACCCCGTCTGCTCGGCATTGCACTTGAGCGGCTTTTAACCTTGCTTTTACCTCTGCAGCCGTAAATTGTTGAACATCATGCACATGATTACAACTAGACGCAGTAACGGGCATCAGACAAACTCCTAAAATAATCATCCACTTTTCTTTTGTTATAGTATAACATAATGATAGTTAAAAAATGACGCCATCATGGCAGAAGCACGCTTTTGCTATCTTAAGCTATTTCTTATTCGGATAATTATCATATGAATGCCCAGCACCATGATTTCAAAAACATACAATATCGCCCTATAAGCGTTAAGCCGCGCGCCAAATTTTTACAGAATCTTAGTCACTGGTTACTAGGAGCTGTTTTTTTATTAAGCTCTTTATCGATGATTAACGCTCAAGCCGGTACGGTTAGCGTCAGCAACTATCCTCTGTTTCTGTTAAGCCAAGCTGTTACCGAAGGCGCGCCTCCCGCCAAGCAATTATTGCAAGCAGGGGAGGTGGGTCATCATGGCAGCATTAGTCCGGGCGATATCAAGGCCATTCAAGACAGCACCTTTGTAGTTTGGTTTGGGAGCTCACTAGAGAATACCTTAGCCAGCACCTTAGACAGTGCGCCCAATGCCATCTCTTTATTTGCCTTTGACGCCTTTAATCGTCACCCTTTACGCAATGTAGCCGGTGAACCCCTTGCTAACACGCTCGATCCGCATATTTGGCTGGATCCTGAAAATGCCAAGGCTATTACCCGTGCCCTTGCCGTCATTCATAGTCATGCCAACCCGCAACACAAAAAGCTTTATCAAGCCAATGCGCAAAAATTTGCACAGAAAATGGATAGCGCTGTTGCCAGCATGCAGCCAAATGCACCAACAAAGCGCCCTTATTGGGCATACCATGATGCCTATCAATATCTGGAACCGGCATTGCAGCTGCAATTTATTGGCAGCCTAAGCACGGATCATCATCTGGCCCCAAAAGCCAGCCAACTCCGCAAGCTTAATGAGACGCGCCCCCAAAATCAGATGTGCTTAATCAGTGAAAGTGAACCTGCTAAAGGCTTACTGACCAAGTTACAACCGGTCAAGAGCACAATTCAAGCAGAAGACATGAGCGAAAGTAAAGACTTTGTAAATGGATGGTTACAGATGACCCAAAAAATAGTAAACTGCATTTCATTAAAATAAGGCTAGGTTAATATCTAACCAAGGCGTGCTGACACGATTTATCGCCATTTATACATAGTGAAAATAAAGGGACTATCCAAGACTAAGCGTCTGATAAACACTATATTTATCTTGCGTAACAGCTGTCCTCTCCTTATAATGAGCAGCGCGCGAATTTGGTAAAAAGCAGCTGATTTATCATTAAGTTGCTAGCACATAAGTCTGCTTTTGTGCTGTCATCAGCCCCTGCGCATTATAGGATTGCTAATGACTAAGCCTGCTCATCGTACGCAAAAAGACACTATCGTTCGCTCTTTAAAGCGTGAATTGTGGATACTCTTTATCCTAATAGCGCTTGCCATAGTGTTAGATACGGTATGGCTAAATACGCAATGGACAGTTGCAAAAAGTTTCGCCATTGGCGCGCTACTGGGTTTTGTAACCCATCTGGTCTTTGCCAGTTTTATGTTTAAACATAATGGCTATCGTGCGCGTCAGCATATTGTCACTCAGCTGTACCGAGGGCAAATGGTCAAATGGCTGTTAACGGTCGTAGGTTTTGCCGCTATTTTTATTATGGTAAAACCCTTGTCAGCGCCTGCGCTGTTTTTTGGTTTTATTGTTATGCAGCTGAGTCACAGTTTATTGCTATGGCAGCGCCATTAACAGCTGATCATGTTCAACAGTCAGTTCCAATATAACAGCGCTTATAGCGTCGATTTTGGGACTAGACTGGCTATATAATGGTTAACCATATATAGGCTAATGCTGCTTTTACTGATACCAGTAGATACTTATAAGTACTGAGCAGTGCTTGTAGGGGAGGGGTTAGAGACAATAAGTAGACTATATTTTACCCTTTATTTATAAGGGCAAAACCATATTACTAAGCAGTATCAATAACTACTTTAGTTATACCAGTAATAAATAATAGATAATTGACTTTACATGAATACAATGCTGCATTAAGATACACAGTTAATTGTTTTGCTTAAATGTGTTGTTTTGAGCAAAAATCTTGCTACAAGGATTGAGCAAGCACGAACATGATGACTCATGTGCAAATACCAAGGGCTGGTAATTACTACTATTAAGCCCTTTTTTGATAACTATCTTTTATAAAAAGGTAATAAAATCAGGTACTTGCATTGGTTGTATAGGTTGGGTGTTGTTGATAACAGGATGGTTTTGGCAGCACAATTTGTGTGCATGATATATGCATTGTGTCGGGCTTACCCCTGCATCAGGTGACAACCATTTTTTTGGTAGTTGATTAAATCGTTGATTAATAAGAAGCTTACATTATGGCAGCCGAGCAAACATCATCAGAATATATCTCTCACCACTTAACGAATTGGACGTACGGCTATCTGCCGGGCGAAGGTTGGAAAGTTGCGTATACTGCTGAAGAAGCAGGACGTATGGGCTTTAAAGCGATCCACCTTGATTCCATGTTGTGGTCAATTGGTTTAGGTATCCTGTTTTGTGCGATCTTTTGGATGGTTGCTAGAAAAGTAACCTCAGGGGTGCCTGGTAAACTACAGGCAGCTGTTGAGATGATCGTTGAATTCGTTGATAACAACGTTCGCGACTCTTATAGCGGCACATCAAAACTGGTTGCGCCCTTAGCGCTGACCATTTTTGTGTGGATATTCCTGATGAACTTAATGGACTTGTTGCCTATCGACTTTATTCCTAGTCTGGCAGGACAAGTTGGCGCCATGATGGGTCATGATCCACATCATGTGTTCTTCAAGATTGTACCAACCACAGATCCCAATATTACTTTAGGCATGTCGTTTTCTGTCTTTATACTGATTCTATTTTATAGTATCAAAGAAAAAGGCTTAGGCGGCTTTGTGGGCGAGTTAACCCTGCATCCGTTTAGTGCCAAAAACCCTATTTTGCAAATCATTTTAATACCCATCAACTTTATCTTAGAGTTTGTAACTCTAATAGCTAAGCCTATTTCTTTAGGGCTGCGACTATTCGGTAACATGTATGCCGGTGAGTTGATTTTCATACTGATTGCCCTGATGCCTTTTTGGATTCAGTGGGCGTTATCAGTACCGTGGGCTATTTTCCACATCTTAATTATTACCCTCCAAGCGTTCGTATTTATGATGCTGACCATAGTTTACATGTCACTTGCATCATCAACTGAACATTAATTAGACATTCAATAGGTAAATGAGGATACATCCATGGATCCAGTATTAGGTGGTTACACAGTTATCGCAGTAGCAATACTTATCGGTTTAGGCGCACTAGGCACCGGTATTGGCTTTGCAATTTTAGGTGGCAAATTCTTAGAAGGCGTTGCCCGTCAGCCAGAACTTGGTTCACAGTTGCAAACCCGTATGTTCATCGTCGCAGGTCTTCTTGATGCTATTCCGATGATCGGTGTTGGTATCGCCATGCTATTGTTATTCGCAAACCCTCTAGCAGGTTAATCAGAAAGCTCAGTTGTAAATGTTTGGTAGTCAAAATTTGTATTTTAAACGTAGTCAAAGTTTGGCTATCAAATATGATCAATGACACTGATTTTTCATTAACAAAGAGGTGATCACGTGAATATCAATTCTACCCTCATCGGTCAAGCCATTGCTTTTGCAATCTTTGTGATGTTCTGCATGAAGTTCGTGTGGCCACCACTGATCGGCGCAATTAATGACCGTCAGCGTAAAATTGCTGAAGGCTTAAGTGCTGCTGAAAAAGCAAAAGCAGACTTGGCAACCGCTGAGCAAGATGTACAGCAAGAGCTTGATTTGGCGAAGACAAAAGCGGCTGCATTAATTGAGCAGGCGAATAAAAGTGCCAACCAACTTGTTGAAGATGCCAAATCGCAAGCCCAAGTGGAAGGCGAACGTATCCGTCAGCAAGCACAAGCGGCAATTGATCAAGAGATCAATCATGCACGTGAATCATTGCGTGCCCAAGTGGCAGAGCTTGCAGTACTGGGTGCTGAAAAGATTTTGCAAGACAAAGTCGATATGCAAACACATGCCAAAATGTTAGACCAACTGGCGGCGAAGCTGTAATTGTGAGGATATAATGGCTGACTTATCAACCTTAGCACGACCCTACGCAAAAGCTGCGTTTGACTATGCCAATGAAAATGGGGCGGTAAATGAGTGGGAAGATTTCTTGTTTATTGCCAGTACGATTGTTAAAGACAAGTCGTTCCAACCATTGCTAGACAATCCAGCTGTTTCTGCTGAGCAAAAGTCAGCCGCGCTGACTGATCTTTATGATACACAAGTAGCAGGCGCTAATGATTCTGCTTTTAAGCAGCTGTTAAATAGCACTCAGGGTCATCGTAACACTGAACATTATCCTAACGTATCAACAGCGCTTAGCAACTTCGTTATTCAGTTATCAGAGCACGAGCGTCTGGCGCTGCTGCCTGAAGTTTATGAGCATTATCGTCATCATAAGGCGTTAAGCTTAAAGCAACTTGACGCTTATGTGACCTCTGCCTATCCTTTGACTGATGCGCAGCGCGAGCTGTTGCAGTCACGTCTTGCTACCTCGCTTAATGCCAGCGTAGTGATTCATGAGTCGGTTGATGCAAGTCTTTTGGCAGGCGCGACAATCAAAGTTGGCGACAAAGTCATTGATGATTCGATGCGTGGCAAGTTACAACAGTTAAAAACACAGCTAACGACATAATACCAATCATGAGCGCAAACTTGCCTTATTAGGTGTGCGTGATATAAGAGTATTTAAGTCAGTGGGCGGGTTATCATAAATTAAAGGAAACACGGCAATGCAACAATTGAATCCAGCGGAAATCAGTAATCTGATTAAGCAGCGCATTCAAGACCTTGATGCAGGTGCAACTGCAAAAAATGAAGGCACGATTGTCAAAGTATCTGACGGTATCGTGCAAATTCATGGTCTTGAAGATGCCATGTATGGCGAGATGATTGAATTTGAAGGCGAAGTTTACGGTATGGCGCTGAACTTAGAGCGTGATTCTGTGGGCGCGGTAGTCCTTGGTGATTACTTAAAACTACAAGAAGGTCAAAAAGCCTATTGTACCGGTCGCATTCTTGAAGTTCCGGTAGGTCCTGAGCTGCTGGGCCGTGTTGTTGATGCTTTAGGTAACCCTATTGATGGCAAAGGTCCTATCAACGCTAAGCTTACTGATAAAGTTGAAAAGATCGCCCCAGGCGTTATCGACCGTCAATCAGTAGATCAGCCAGTAATGACCGGTTATAAAGCTGTTGATACCATGATTCCAATCGGTCGTGGTCAGCGTGAGCTTATCATTGGTGACCGTCAGACCGGTAAAACGGCAATGGCAATCGATGCGATTATCGCGCAAAAAGATTCTGGCATTAAGTGTGTGTATGTGGCTATCGGTCAGAAACGCTCTACGATTGCGAACGTAGTTCGTAAACTTGAGCAAACGGGCGCCTTAGCATATACCACGGTTGTGGTGGCGTCAGCGTCAGAGCCAGCTGCACTTCAATATATCGCACCGTACTCAGGTTGTACGATGGGCGAATATTTCCGTGACCGCGGTGAAGATGCGCTGATTGTCTTTGATGATTTATCAAAGCAAGCAGTAGCCTATCGTCAAATTTCACTATTGCTACGTCGTCCGCCAGGTCGTGAAGCGTATCCTGGTGACGTATTCTATCTGCATTCACGTTTACTTGAGCGTGCATCACGTGTGAACGCGGCGTATGTAGAAAAATTCACCAATGGTGAAGTGGTTGGTAAAACGGGTTCTTTAACCGCGCTACCAATTATTGAAACTCAAGCGGGTGACGTATCAGCATTCGTACCGACCAACGTAATTTCAATTACTGATGGTCAGATTTTCTTAGAGTCGAGCCTATTTAACTCAGGTATCCGTCCAGCAGTGAATGCTGGTATTTCGGTATCTCGTGTTGGCGGCGCGGCGCAAACTAAGATTATTAAGAAACTGTCTGGTGGTATCCGTACCGCTTTAGCACAGTATCGTGAACTTGCTGCGTTTGCTCAGTTTGCCTCGGATCTTGATGATGTGACTCGCGAACAGTTGGATCATGGTGAGCGTGTGACTGAACTGATGAAGCAGAAACAGTATCAGCCGATGTCTATTGCTGAACAAGCTGCGGTTATCTATGCCTCAAACGAAGGCTTCTTAGCCGATGTACCGGTTGAAAAAATTGGTGCTTTTGAAGAAAGCTATTTACGTTATATGCGTGATGAGCAAGCAGCACTAATGACTGAGATTGATGACACTGCCAACTACAATGATGATATTGCAGGTCGTTTGAAGTCAGCTATTGAGACCTTTAAAACAAACCACAGTTATTAATTTAACGGGTTTGGTTGGTTGTTTACTAGAGGTGCGGTGTCATTAATAGACAGTCGTGCCGCTTTGCTCGCAACTAACGGCATGTGATCGCGTAGTGCCACGAGATATTAGGGCATTGCTTTATAAAGGCAGTGTTTTATATTAAAAAATTGTGACCTGCGCCAATGCTTGTTAACCCTCTATATTGGAATCATTATGGCAAACTTAAAAGAAATACGTGCCAAAGTCACCAGTATTCAAAGCACCCAGAAAATTACTCGCGCCATGCAAATGGTAGCCGCTAGTAAAATGCGCCGTGCCCAAGAGCGCATGGTGGTGGGTCGCCCGTATGCTGATAGTATGCGCCGGGTTATCTCGCATTTGGTGCATGCTTCATCTGATTACCAGCATCCGTACATGGAAGCGCGTCCGGTTAATAAGGTGGGTTACATCGTTATCACCTCCGACCGCGGACTTGCCGGTGGCTTGAATATTAATTTATTCAAAGCATTAAGTAAGAATATCAAAACCTATCAAGACCAGTCGGTACACGCTGAATTTGCGGTTATTGGTTCTAAAGGCGTCAGCTTCTTTAAAAGCTTTGGCGGTAAAGTCACTTCAGCCATTACAGATTATGGTGACAATCCAACTTTTGAGCAGTTAAATGCGCCGGTTCAAGCAATGCTTGACGACTATAATACGGGCAAAATAGACCGTATTTATGTGGTGTATAATCAGTTTATTAATGCCATGACCCAAAAGCCGACGATTACCCAATTAGTGCCGCTACCAGAAGGTACACTGAATGATGAAAACAGTGGCATACAGACTGAGTTGAGCTGGGATTACATCTATGAGCCTGATATCGAGACTCTAATTGATGGTCTGCTTGGGCGCTATATTGAATCGATTGTCTATCAAGCGGTCATGGAAAACATTGCCTCTGAGCAGTCGTCGCGTATGGTTGCTATGAAAGCCGCCACAGATAATGCTGGTGACCTCATTAACGATTTACAGTTGGTTTATAACAAGCTGCGTCAAGCGGCGATTACCCGAGAAATCTCGGAAATCGTTGGCGGTGCTGCCGCTGTTTCATAATTGACACCCCCTATATATAGAATATCCAGGAGAACGCAATGAGTAGCGGTCGTATTGTACAGATTATTGGCGCGGTTCTTGACGTTGAGTTCAACCGTAATGAAGTTCCTCAGATTTATGATGCCTTGCAAGTAGATGGTACTGACACTACCCTAGAAGTACAGCAGCAGTTGGGTGATGGCATTGTACGTACTATTGCCATGGGTTCAACCGAAGGCTTAAAGCGTAATTTGCCAGTGACCAACACCGGCGCCCCTATTTCTGTACCAGTAGGTATGGGTACTTTGGGTCGTATTATGGATGTTCTTGGTCGTCCAATCGATGAAGAAGGTCCTGTTGTTGCTGATGAGCGCTGGTCGATTCACCGTGAAGCGCCAAGCTATGCAGAGCAATCAAACAGCACTGAATTGCTAGAGACTGGTATTAAAGTAATCGACTTACTATGCCCGTTTGCTAAAGGTGGTAAAGTTGGTCTGTTCGGTGGTGCTGGTGTTGGTAAAACCGTCAACATGATGGAACTAATCAACAACATCGCGCTTAAGCACGAGGGTTTGTCAGTATTTGCTGGTGTTGGTGAGCGTACGCGTGAAGGGAATGACTTCTATCACGAAATGCAAGAAGCGGGCGTTGTGAATACTGAAGACTTTAGCAAATCTAAAGTGGCAATGGTATATGGTCAGATGAATGAGCCACCGGGTAACCGTTTACGTGTTGCACTGTCTGGTTTGACTATGGCTGAGTATTTCCGCGATACTAAAGATCCGGAAACCGGTAAAGGTCGTGACGTTCTATTGTTTGTTGATAACATCTACCGTTACACGCTAGCGGGTACGGAAGTATCAGCATTGCTAGGTCGTATGCCATCAGCGGTTGGTTATCAGCCAACGCTAGCAGAAGAGATGGGTATGCTGCAAGAGCGTATTACGTCTACGCAATCAGGTTCTATCACATCTGTACAAGCAGTCTATGTACCTGCAGATGACTTGACCGATCCATCGCCTGCGACTACTTTTGCTCACTTAGATGCAACGGTAGTACTAAGCCGTGATATCGCCTCACAAGGTATCTATCCTGCGGTTGACCCACTTGACTCAACCTCACGTCAGCTTGATCCACAAGTAATTGGCGAAGAGCATTACAACGTTGCTCGCGGCGTGCAAGAAGTATTGCAGCGTTATAAAGAACTTAAAGACATCATCGCCATTTTGGGTATGGATGAGTTATCAGAAGAAGATAAACTGGTTGTTTATCGCGCCCGTAAGATTCAGCGCTTCTTATCTCAGCCATTCCACGTAGCGGAAGTATTTACTGGCGCGCCTGGTAAATATGTACCGTTACGTGACACCATTGCTAGCTTTAAAGCAATCATTGCTGGCGAATATGATGACCTACCAGAGCAAGCGTTCTACATGGCAGGTGGTATTGATGAAGTCGTTGCTAAAGCAGAAAAAATGAAATCTTCTGCGGCGTAATTGGTAAAGTTAGCTATAAATCAGTAAATCGCTGCTACTGCTGTTTACTGATTTGCATTACCGTTTTATAACTGCTGAAATAGTAAGGAGTAAGGGATGGCAACGTTTCAATGTCGCATCGTAAGTGCCCGTGAAGAGTTATATTCAGGGGAAATCAGCATGTTGATCGCTACGGGTAGCGAAGGCGAAGTTGGTGTCCTACCAGGTCATACACCACTGATTACCTTACTAAAACCGGGTCCCATGCGTGTACAAGCTGCTAATGGCGAAGAAGTCGTTATCTATGTATCAGGTGGCGTGTTAGAAGTCCAACCAAAGATGGTCACGGTATTGGCTGATACGGCGATGCGTGCATCTAACCTTGACGAGAGCAAAATCGTTGAAGCACGTAGAAAAGCAGAGCAAATGCTGGTCAATCAGTCTGATACTCTGCAAACCAATGCCGCATTAGCGTCATTAGCAGAGTCAGTCGCCCAGCTGCAAACGATTCGTAAATTTAAAAATCGTGCTTAATGGTTGTTTTCAATAGTATTGAATAATAAAAATTTAGTATGATCACCCAAAAAACCAGCTCACTATGAGCTGGTTTTTTTTGTTTGGTAATGTTGTTTGATAAATAATCCTCATATTTCTATGATTAGCACCAATACCATTACTAGCAAACTTAAAGTGCTGATTATTTAGGGCACATAATATAAGCAATCTACTGGTTAATATCTTGTTATTTGTTTATATTATAGGGTAGCCATTATTTGAATGGTTAATAGAAAATGGTTAGTATGAAATTGATAACAAAAGCCTCACCATAAAGGGGTAAGGTACATAGCCACTTATAAAAAGTAGCATACATTTTAGTTTTATAAGTAGACTTAGCTTAATTATTGGACGTAAACTAACGTTTTAGTCAGTGTTGCTTATAGGTTTTGTTAACGACAATAGGCTATAGTATGGGAAGCTGTACGTTTGATAGTATACTGTGCTACCACATTTATACCTCTTATATGCCTATCAATTGTGCCACTTTATTATCCTATTAACTTTTCTTGTTTTACTTTTATATATTAAAGGATATCACGATGACAATGAACGACGACGACAACACGCCAAGAATCCTAATTGTTGAGGATGATGAACGCTTGGCAATGCTGACCCAAGACTATTTGGTTAAAAATGGCTTGGAAGTGGCAATTGAAACTGACGGTAATCGCGCTATTCGCCGTATCGTTAATGAGCAACCAGATTTGGTGGTGCTTGATGTGATGTTGCCAGGTAGCGATGGTTTAACCGTATGCCGCGAAGTGCGTCCCCATTATCAGAACCCTATCTTGATGTTGACTGCGCGTACGGAAGATATGGATCAAGTGCTAGGTCTTGAGATGGGTGCGGACGATTATGTTGCCAAACCTGCTCAACCACGCGTGTTATTGGCTCGTATTCGTGCCTTATTACGTCGCTCTGAGAATGCACCATCTGAAGATGTACCACAGCGTTTAGAGTTTGGTGAATTGATTATCGATAATGGTGGTCGTTCGGTTATGCTTGGTGAAGAGTTGGTTGATTTTACCAGTGCTGAATATGACTTATTGTGGTTATTGGCGTCTAATGCCGGTCGTATTTTATCGCGTGAAGATATTTTTGAGCGTTTACGTGGTATTGAGTATGATGGTCAGGACCGCTCTATCGACGTGCGTATCTCACGTATTCGTCCGAAGATTGGCGATGATCCTGAAAATCCAAAACGTATTAAAACGGTACGCAGTAAGGGCTATTTGTTCGTGAAAGAAGGCAATTAATTTAAGTCATTATTATCAGTGATTGATATAGCTGATATGACTACTTTGATGAACAAATACTATCAGCCATTCTAAATCTGTTTTAACATCATAAAAAACCAGCGTAATGCTGGTTTTTTTGTGGCTGGTGGTTAATTTTTGTCCTGTGTTATCCAGTTATGTGGTTTAATTGAGGGTTAGCGCCCAGATTATAAGCTCTCGACACAAAATCAGTATAAGCATTTTTGCTTATTGGGTTATCATTTTATTACTTATTAGGTTGGTTACGGCACGTATGTCATTAATCTCTTCTTTAAAACACAGTATCTTTGTGCGTATATACACTGGGCTATTGATTGTCTGTTTATGCGTGGCATTATTTGCCCAATTGCTGATGGATACGATTAATAAGGAGCGGGTACAGTCTTATCGCGAGGATATGGCAACTGGGGCTTTTTATTTGATTAGCGAAGGTATTGCTCGTCAAGACAGTAAGTCTCAGCGTGATTATTGGCTGTCGGATGCCAGCAGTTTATTTGGCGCGCCATTTCGTATTCTTCCATTGCAACAGATAGATTTTAGCTCAAGTGAGCTGCGCCAGTTTGAAAAAGGGGCGGCAGTGGTTCGTTATGATGATAAGAAAAACTATGCAGATGTCTATCATCGTTTACAAGAGCGTGATAAAGCGTTGACAGTCAGGATAGCGCAAGTAACTGAACAACAAGTCCGCGCTATGTCAGTATTTCTACTGGATGACATGTCTTATTATGCAACCTTAGCGGCTAAGCGCGCGTTTGGCGGAGTTAGAGGAAAAATTCCCTTTTCCATTAGCGCTTAAAGGGATAAATGATCTTAATTTAGACAGTGATCAGTTGGCACGACTGCGCCGTGATGAAGTGGTTATTTTGTTTCAAGATACTAGCACCAGTCAAAGTAACTCTGCTATTCGTATTATTGTGCCCTCTGAAATCAATGATATGGCTATTGTGATGGGACCAATATCATTGTTTAATTGGTTCCCGCTAAATCTGATTATCAGTATGGTACTGATCAGTATGTTTTTAATCAGCTTGGGTGTTTATGCGTTAATCTTTCCGCTTGAGCGTAAGTTACAGTTGATTCAAGTAGGGGTTAATGAGGTCAGCCAAGGTAATCTTGACAGTCAAGTACAGGTGATTGGGCAAGATGAAATTGCGCGCTTGTCTGCCACCTTTAATGCGATGACCTCACATATTAAGCGTCTGATTGAGTCGCAGCGCGAGCTGACGCGAGCGGTATCGCATGAATTGCGTACGCCGGTGGCACGTATTCGATTTGCGGTAGATATGTTGGCGGATACCGAAGATGAAGATTCGCGCTTTATGCAGCGTGATTATATTGATGAAGATATCGAGGCGCTGAACGGCTTGATTGACGAGATTTTAACCTACGCAAAATTAGAAGAAGGCTCACCAAAATTAGATTTAGAACCGGTAAATCTTAAAGAATTGATTGAGCAAATCGTTCGTGAAACCAATGCTTTAGGTAAAGATATTAAAGTTATCGGTAATCTACCAAGCGAAAAAGTGACGGCTGTTGCTGATCGCCGTTATTTACACCGCGTCATTCAAAACCTCGCGGGTAATGCGCTGCGTTATGCTGAATCAACCATTATCATCAGTGCTGGGGTTAAAAAGGGCAATGCTTTTGTTTGTGTTGAGGATAATGGGCAAGGCATCTCAGAAGCCGATAGAGAAAAAGTATTTATTCCCTTTGCACGCTTAGATGACAGCCGAACGCGAGCGTCAGGCGGTTATGGACTGGGCTTATCCATTGTGTCACGGATTGCGTTTTGGTTTAGTGGTAGTATGAAGGTTGATGAAAGTCCAGAGTTAGGTGGGGCGCGCTTTACCATGACGTGGCCGGTCAAACCATTAACCCAAACCATCGCTGCGGATGAAATCACTCAAGAACAAAGCGAGCGTACCTTTGGTTAATGGCTATAGGTTAATGGCTATAGGTTCATGGGCATGCGCTAATGTGAATAAGTTTTCTATAGTTTGACGTTACTCTCATTATTGTTGTTGCGAGTGAGGTCAGTAGAGGAGAAGAAAAGATGATGCCGTATCTCTTTGGTGGTTTGGTGATATTAAATGCCGCAACGCTGGGGTATTATTTATTTCTCCAGCAGCCAAGCGTCTCGCAAAGCGTACAAGATACACAGAAGGCACTGATAGAACCTGTCGATTTTATTAATAGTGCTGAGCATATCCCGCCGGTTATTGGCAGCAAAAATTAAGTTCCAACGGATACAGTTAATCGCTAAAATAAAAAAAGGCTCAAGATATATAATATCTTGAGCCTTTTTCGTTTAAAAAAGCGGAGATTTAGCTAATAAATGACCCTTTATAACGATTTTTTAAATGATATTTCCAGCTCGCTATTTTATATTTTTATCTAGCTATCAAGTGTCGCTGGAGTATGCGTATCGGTCTGTTTTGTATTCTCACCCTCTATTTTAGAAATCAGTGGAATACGTACGCAAACTTGTAAGCCGCCTTGCGGATGATTGATGGCTTCAACTGTTCCATGGTGTAGCCGTGCGATACGGCTGACAATCGCTAAGCCAAGTCCGCTACCTTGAGTCGTACGAGCAGTCTCGCCGCGCTCAAAAGGTTGCATAATACGTTCAAGCTGGTCTTCTGCAACCCCATCACCGCAATCGCGCACACAAATAATCAGCTGCTCTTGCGCCTCTTTATTAACCACACTTTCATTGATAGCTGCTTCATCGATTATATCTTCTTCAGCAAAGGTCGGTACGATGGTGGTTGATAAATAAATCGGCGGTTTACCATAACGATTGGCATTATTTACCAAGTTAATAATCAAGCGTTTGATAGACAGCGGACGCAAAGGGACAGCTTTAGCACATGCTGACTGGTAAATAAACTTCATCGGCGCAAACTGCACCATGACCTCTTTAAAGATGGTATCCAAATCAGTCAAGCGCATCGGCTCATCGGAACCGTCTTTCATAAAGGAGATAAATTGCTCCAAGATGGCGTCCATATCTTCAATATCATAAATTAATCCTTCGCGAAAAAAATCATCCGGCAGCATCTCTGCCGTCAAGCGCATCCGCGTCAGTGGGGTACGCAAATCGTGCGAGATGCCCGCCAGCATAATGGTACGCTCTTTTTGCGCTTGATTGAGCGTGGTAAACATACGATTAAACGCCATATTAACTTGACGTATTTCGGTAGAGCCGCTATGTGTCGTCAGGGTTGTGGCATGTCCCAGACGAATATAATTGGTCGCCGCACGCTGTAAATGACGCAGCGGACGATTGAGCTGCTGCGCCAATAAGATAATGGTTAATAACGTTAAAATGGGCAGTCCGAGCAAAAATAATAACAATAAGAGCGTGCTGTATTGCGAATAATAAATGACTGATTCTCGAATCCAAAAGTCATTATGGCGGCTATCTTGTACCCACAACTGCGGTGTTGGTTTAAATTTGAAATATACCTCTACCGGACGACCTAACTGGGCGCTAATCTCACGCTGCAACACATCAGTAAACAAACCCACAAAGGGTTTATCTTCAACTTCAGGAAAGTCACTGACCGTATCGACCACCGTCACATGAGCATGTTGATAAAACCATTGGCGCACTGCTGGCTGATCGCGCCAATCTTTTTTAATGCTATTGATCAGTTGCAGCTCACTGGTTAAATAGCGAGCATGGGTTTTTAGTTCAGGCAAATAAAGACTGCGCCAAAAAAACCACAGTGACAAGCCCACGCTAATAAGCACGATAAAAGCGACCGCAATCGTCGTTATGCCGCTGTGCGAGTAACTCAAAGACAATCGCTTGGCAGCGCGCTTAGTTGCAGGTGGGGTGGTCATAAGGCTTACTCTTACAGTGAGGATAATCAGATGTAGATAATATCAGTAAATGGACAGCTATCAGGCAAAGTATAGTGCAATCATTGCTAATGTGCCATGCTAATACAGTGTGTCATTCAGTGTTAAAAAGTGTTAAAACAGACATGATATCAATATGAGATTTAATATGGATTTTGATATAACTAAGGAGAACTGTAGCGCTAAAACTCAGCGATAATCACTCATCTTTTAAGCCAGTAAACGTCTTTAAGCCGTTGTTATAAAATAATTAAATAAACAATCTTTATATTTTCAATAAATTAAAACTATGATATAATTATGCCCTTTTTGGTATACCTGCGAAAGAGAGAATTCACATGGTTGTTATTCGTTTAGCACGGGGCGGTGCCAAGAAACGCCCATTTTATCAAGTAGTTGTTGCTGACCAACGCCGCGCGCGTGATGGCCGCTACATTGAAAACATCGGCTTTTTTAATCCGCTCGCTAAAGAGTCAGAAGAAGCAGTACGCCTAAATATGGAAGCGTACAATGCGTGGATCGCTAAAGGTGCACAACCTTCAGATCGCGTAGCTTCATTAGCAAAAGCTTACAACAAGTCTGCTGCTCAAACTGAAGCAACTGCTTAAGTTTAACTGGCATCATACTGATAACGTATTTATTGCGTCCATCAGTTGGCTTTAGTATACATAGCGTAGCTGGTCTAACCGGTGTACGCCATTAACTGTTTATTGCTATACGTTGATTGTTAGGTTTTTAACAGTCCTTTATTATTTACCACTGTTTATCTCAGGTTAGCCGTTATGTCATCTGTTCCAGACGCCAATACCCTTATGAAAATCGCTCAGCTTAAGAAGCCTTATGGCATCAAAGGCTGGCTTTGGGTGTTTAGCGATACCGATGAGCATGCGGATATCTTTGCTATTAAACAGTGGTGGATGAAAACGGCGACTGGTCTAAAACCATTAACAGTCAAAGCATGGCGCGAGCAAGGCACAGGACTTGTGGCTCAGTTTGAACAAGTTCCTGACCGTAATGTCGCTGAAACCATGAACGGTGTGACCATTTGGGTTGCAAAAGATGTGTTGCCAGAACCCAATGAAGACGAATATTATTGGTCGGATTTGGTTGGCATGCAGGTGAAAAATGAGCAAGACGAATATCTGGGTGACATCACCGAGATGTTTGAAACTGGCGCTCATGACATCATGCGTGTGGCAGCAACCGCGAACAGTTTAGATAATGAAGAGCGGTTGATACCTTGGCATAAGCAAACCGTGCTCACCGTCGATATGGCAGCAAAAACGGTCGTTGTTGCTTGGCAAAGTGATTATTAATACAAGCTATTTATTTAGGTTTATTAATATCGGTTCGTTAAAGCGTAATAGTCAAGTTGCCTTGATGTGGGATTCAGATGTATTTTGCCGTGATTAGTATTTTTCCTGAAATGTTTGCAACGATTCGTGAGTTTGGTATCACGGGGCGCGCAGTCTCTCAGGAGCAAGTCACGATTGAATGCCTCAATCCGCGCGATTATACCACTGACAATTATCGCCGTATTGATGAGCGCCCTTATGGTGGCGGTCCTGGCATGGTGATGATGGCTGAGCCATTGTCCAAAGCTATTGAGGATGCGCGCTTGCGGGCAAGTCAACACGGTTGCCGTATGGACAAAGCGCATTGTCCGGTGATTTATATGTCACCGCAAGGGCAGGCGTTGAGTGAGTCTAGTGCGGTCAGCATGGCTGAGTATGATGGCATGATTATATTATGTGGTCGTTACGAGGGCATTGATGAGCGCCTATTGTCACAGTATGTCGATATGGAAGTGTCATTGGGTGATTATGTACTGACCGGTGGCGAGCTGCCAGCGATGGTGCTTATGGATAGTGTGATACGTCGTCTGCCTGATATTATGGGTGATGATAAGTCAGCTGAGCAAGACTCGTTCGTCGATGGCTTGCTTGACTGTCCACATTATACCAAGCCGCATGAGTTTGCTGGTATGGCAGTGCCTGAGGTTTTGCTATCTGGTCATCATGCTAATATTGCTCAGTGGCGCTTTGCTCAGCAAGTCGAACGTACGCAAACGCGGCGTCCTGATTTATGGCAAGCGTTTACGCCATCGGTGCAGCAAGCTAAATGGCTAAAAGCTTTAGCGAAAGCCGCTAAAAAATAGCGTGGCTAATAAACAGTTAATCAGTAAAATTTTAAGTACTGTAAAACAGGTCATCACATTATGGCCGTTTGCTACCCCCATTTATGTTGTATCTTATGAAAAAAAGATATGATTACTTATTACAAACAGGTGATATGCGCATAGCCTCTATTATCTAATGTGAGGAGATAACTCTCATGAGCAACAAGCATCCATTGGTTCAAGTCATTGAAAACGCTCAAATTATTGAACGTCCAAGCTTTGGCCCTGGCGACACGGTCGTCGTTCAAGTAAAAGTACGTGAAGGCGAACGTGAGCGTTTACAGGCTTTTGAAGGCGTTGTTATTGCTAAGCGTAACCGTGGTTTAAACTCTGCGTTTACCGTACGTAAAATTTCAAGCGGTGTTGGTGTTGAGCGTGCATTCCAATTGCATTCACCTATCATTGAAAGCATTGAAGTGAAACGCCGTGGCGCTGTTCGCCGTGCGAAACTATACTACTTACGTGAGCGTTCTGGTAAATCAGCACGTATCCGCGAGAAGCTTGCTCCGCGTGCACCTAAAGTTGTTAAGGCAAAAACTGCTGCTCGCGTTCCTGATGCAGTCGAAACTGCACCAGGTATTTAAGCAAAAGTTTGTCACCTTTGGTTAGCTGTATGATTTACAGTTGACTAAAGGTAAGACAATAGTAGATACAAGCCCTTATTCATAGGTTTATCATATAAATAAGTAGGCGTACCAAAAAAGACAAAACCCCAGTCTGTGCAAATGCCAGATTGGGGTTTTTGTATGTGTGGATTTAATTTTTACAGGTATAGCTTGATATAAAAAAGTTATGACTCTAGTGTTTCAATACGGCTGGTTTGATCTTTTGAATTACTGTGCTTACGCAAGCGGATGTAAATAGTCTTGGTCACTGTAGCAATAACTTTTTGTTGCTCGTCTACAATATCGGTGCGGTACTCACGGAATACCGCATCACCATCTTTTGCCAACTCTTGGATCATAGAAATTTCAGTACTAGGAACCTTCATACGCGCAGTGACTTTACTGTGACCTGGGGCAATAAACTCAATCTGTGAGCTTTTATCCCATACGACGTAGGTGCTGCCCAGCTGGTGCATGAGAATTAGCATATAAAAAGGGTCAACCATTGAGTACAGGCTACCTCCGAACTGCGTGCCTACAATATTCTTATTCAGCGCATTTAGTCCCATGTTCACCACACATAAACCTTGGTCTAAATCGATATGTTCCACTTTGATGCCCGCACCAATATACGGCGCATAAGTGTTAATACGCATTTTAAGTAGATGCGGTGTTAATAGCGGCATAATACTTTTCTTTGTTTTGCGTCTTAGTGTTTCTAAATTTTTGGGTAATAGACTCATGTCTTATCCTTTAGTCTTTTATTGCCGATGCCGATTATTTTCTAGGGAATACGACAGGCAATATCTGCTTTTTCTATTTTTATAATTGCTTGTAGATAGTTCTGTTCCAGACTTCAAGCGTAATCGAGATGTCGATTTGGCTTGCGTAGTTATGAACCTGTTAAAAAGTATTAGAGAATTAATAATTATCATATGTTTGACAACAAAGGGTGCACTTTACACTATTTTTATCAATAAGTTGCATAATGAATTGCTACTAAGCGTTATTAGCGATATTCGTCTATAACGTTATCGAGGTCTGATTATTGGTTAAATTGAGAGAAATATCATTTGCCCACTCGTTGTTTACTCCATTGGTTAACTTCTAAATATCTATTAATGACATTGATTTAATATATTACCTTTAGCGTCATTCAACAATAAGACAGTGTTTGCTTGTTAAAGTATTAGATATTGATACAAAAGGTATCTTTTTAAGTAAAAAACTCGCAATCAAAAAATGCTTAGCATACAATAATGAGATATTTGTGAGGTTTAGCGGGTTCTTTTATATTTATCTAGAATTCATGTTGCGCAAAAATAATGGATACCTCAATCGACATAGGGAGATGGGATGAGTACTACTCCAAAAGCCAACTCAGGGATGACACTAACGCCAGAGCAGTCATCTGACGCGCATCAACTGCTGGGCAGTTACGCCGAATTGCATCAACCCAGTGCGAGTTTTAATAGCCGTGATGCTTATCTTAACCATGAATTGCAAATTATGCAGCCAAAACGCTGGCGTGCCAATCTGCCCTTTCGCGATTATCGTTTTGAATATGAAGACAGTATTCCTGCGATGGCGGCAACTATTGGTAAGGTGGTGATGGTGGGGGCCATTGCTGCGACGTTTGCAGGACCACTTGGCTTAGGAGAGGCGTTTGTATTAGAGAATGTCCGTTATGAGCTATTGATTGTGTCGTTCTTTATTATCCTGTTTTCAGGGTTTTTATTGCCGACTGCCAATTTAGCAGGCACGCATGGTCCATTAATTCCGCTGATTCCGATTGTGGTTGCAGCAGGCGGTCACCCGATGGCATTTGGCTTGCTGATTGGTGCGTTTGGTTTGTTGCTGGCTATTAGTAAAGGCGGGAGCTTACTGGCGAATCTAACCAGTAAGGGTGTATGTGGTGGTTTGCTGCTGTATTTGGGGTTTATCGGCACCACATCCCAAGTTAAGAACTTATTTGCGTGGGCGGAAGGCATTGGTATGTCGCACATTGCCTTTGTAGTGATTCTACTGACCATTTTACTTTATGCGCTACTCGAAAATTTTAACAAACGATGGCTTGCTGTACCACTTAGCTGTTTGCTTGGCGGCGGCGTTGCATTTGCGTTAGGCGCGCCATTTGCTTTTAAGACTGCGCCCGGTTTACCGCATATGAGTCCAATGTATTGGTGGGGCGAGAATACGGGCTGGATGTTGGGATTACCAACTATTGAGAGCTTTATTGTGGTGTTGCCGTTTGCTATTTTGGCAGTTGCTATGTGGTCGCCTGACTTTTTAGGGCATCAGGTTTTTCAAAAAATCAGCTATCCGAAACGTACGGAAAAGGTACTAATGGATATTGATGATACGATGGTCAGCGCCTCATTTCGTCAAGTTGCTGGTTCAGTATTGGGCGGTGCTAACTTTGCCTCATCTTGGGGCACTTATATCGTGCCTGCGGCGATTGCTAAGCGTCCAATTCCAGCAGGGGCTGTATTAACGGCTGTGTTTTGTGTGATTGCCGGTCTGTGGGGTTATCCGATGGATTTAGCGATTTGGGAACCGGTCATGTGTGTGGCGCTGATTGTCGGGGTTTTTATTCCGCTATTGGAAGCTGGTATGGAGATGACGCGTGAAGGTAAAACGACCCAGTCTGCCGCTATTGTTGTTTTTGCCTCGGCACTGGTAAATCCAGCATTTGGCTGGTCAATCACTTTGCTGCTTGATAATTTAGGGCTGATTGGCTCTAAAGAGCGCAGTGCCAGCTTATCAAAAATGAGCCGCTGGATTATTCCGGCAACCATGTTTATCGTGTTAACTGGCGTTATGGCTGTAGTCGGAATGTTGCCGGGGATTCCAGCCTTGCTACCGAATTTCCGTCATTAATAAACAGCTATTAGCCTCAATAATGAAAATAAAAAGTCAGCCTTGTGCTGGCTTTTTTTGTGCTTGTAATTTGGTTAAAATCGCCCCATAACTAGCCATAACCTAGTCTTTTGTGAGTACCGCCTGCCATGGTCACTGAGTCCACTGCTATTTCTGCTGCGCCCCCTGTCTCGCCAGAGGACAAAAAAGCGCGTCTAAAGCATTTAATCCAACGCCTACCTAATTTGCCCGGTGTCTATAAAATGCTCGGTAAAAATGGTGATATTCTCTATGTTGGTAAGGCAAAGTCACTGAAAAGCCGTGTCAATAGTTACTTTGCTAAGACCATTGACCATCCAAAAACACGGGCGCTGGTAGCGCGTATTCATAATATTGAAACCATCATTACCCGTAGTGAAACTGAAGCCTTATTGCTTGAGCAAAATCTCATTAAAGAACATCGTCCGCCTTATAACGTGTTGCTGCGTGATGATAAATCTTATCTATATGTCTTTATCTCAGCGGATAAACCTTATCCACGTTTGGCGTATGGGCGCGGTAAAGGCAATCATCAAAAGGGTCGCTTCTTTGGACCTTTTCCCTCTGCTCATGCGGCAAAAGAAACTTTGGTGCTCATGCAAAAAATGTTTCAAATGCGCCAATGTACCAATACCTTTTTCAAACAGCGTCAACGCCCATGCTTGGAATATCAAATCAAGCGCTGCCGTGCGCCGTGCGTCGGTTTGGTAACGCCAGAAGATTACGCAGAAGATGTGAATAATACCATTCGCTTTTTGAAGGGTGATTCCAGTGATATTCATAGTACGCTGATTACCAAAATGGAAGGCGCAGCGGAAGAGTTGGATTTTGAAAAAGCCGTATTTTATCGCGATCAGCTGTCTATGTTACGTGAAGTGCAAGCCAAGCAAGCGGTGTATACGGTAGAGGGTGAAGCGGATGTGATATCTATTGCCAGCCAAGCGGGTATGACCGCAGTGAATTTCCTGACGGTTCGCGGTGGGCGGGTTTTGGGCGGTAAAAATTACTTTCCTGATGTTGATAGCAGCGAGCCAATTGCCGATAATTTATCCGCTTTTATCACTTCCTTTTACTTTCAAGTTACCGATGATTTGCCTGCTGAAATTATCCTAAGTCACGAACTACCTGACAAAGTGGCGATTAGCGAGGCATTGGCTACCCATTTCGGTAGTAAAGTGACTATTAAAACCAGCGTACGTGAACATCGAGCGGAATGGCTTGATTTAGCAACGCTCAATGCAACGAACGCTCTTAAAACTAAATTGGGTGATTATTTAGAGCTGCATGCACGTTTTGGGGCATTGAAAGATGTATTAGCAACTGTTTCTGAGCGTCCCATTGACCGTATCGAATGCTTTGATATTTCTCATACTATGGGTGAGGCGACCATTGGTAGCTGTGTGGTGTTCGACCAAGGCGGTTCGCGTCGACGCGATTATCGTCAATACGCGATTCATGACATTGTCGGTGGCGATGATTATGCGGCGATGAAACAGGTACTCACGCGACGTTATAAAAAACAGCCGCTACCGGATTTATTATTGATTGATGGCGGAAAAGGTCAGCTGAGTATGGCAAAAGAGGTGCTGGTAGAATTAGGTATTCTCAGCGATACGTTACTAATTGGTGTTGCAAAAGGCGAGGGTCGGAAAGCTGGACTTGAAGTATTACACTTTTTAGATCATGAGCCGCTTGATTTACCGATGGATAGTAAAGCGTTACATTTACTGATGCATATTCGCGATGAAGCGCACCGATTTGCTATCACTGCGCATCGTAAAAAGCGCGATAAGCGCCGCTCGTCATCGGTATTAGAGGTGATTCCGGGACTTGGAGAAAAGCGCCGCCGCGACATACTCAATCATTTTGGCGGTATGCAGCAGTTACTTGGCGCCTCCCAGCAAGAATTGGCAGGCGTACCGGGGATTGGTAAGGTGTTGGCAAATACGATTTATAAAGTGTTACATGAATAAAGAGTAGGGCAGGAAAGGATGTTTTTATTATTGATGCCAGACATGCCGCTATTCATAACAGATTAGCGGCTTTGTCTTTGATAAGTCACAAATTTAAAATCCAAGTCACTTTTTTCATCATGCATTTGCTCAGATTCTTCTGCTACTGTAAATTCGTTTGGCAACTCAGGATAAAACGCATCGCCCTCATTAATATCCGTATCCACATGCGTCAGCTCGATGCGGTCAGTAACGCTGAGCGCCTCGCTAAACACACGTTCACCACCAATCACCCAAATGGTTTTTAACTGAAATTCTGCCGCCAACTCTGCTGCTTGTTGTAGGGCAGCGTCTAAATCATGCACCACTTGCGCATTCTTTTTTTCTATCAGCCCTTGTTGTTGCGCATAATCCAGCTGGGTAGTAATAATAAAACTAATGCGCTTTGGTAAAGGTTTAGAGCCCATTGACTCAAAAGTTTTGCGTCCCATGATGACAATACCTTTAATAGTATCATCACTATTTTGGGTGGTCAGTTGCTTAAAATGCTGTAAATCAGTCGGGATATGCCATGGTAAATCATTGCCTTTGCCGATACAGCGATTACGGCTAATGGCGGCAATTTGCGCCACTTCGATGCTGTTGATACTCATGGTGTTACCTTTTTCTTAAAATAGCTCTTAAATTATAAACACGTTATTAGACTGCTACTGGTGCTTTAATAGCGGGGTGCGATTCGTAACCATCTACGCTGATATCTTCATATTCAAAGGCAAAGATATCTTTAATATCAGGGTTTAATGTCAACGTTGGCGGTTGAAATAGCGTACGGGTTAATTGTAAATTAACTTGCTCACGGTGGTTTTGATAAATATGGCAATCTCCGCCCGTCCAAATAAACTCACCAACTTCCAAGTCGCATACTTGCGCTACCATTTGCGTTAATAATGCATAGCTGGCAATGTTAAACGGTACACCTAAAAATAAATCGGCTGAGCGTTGATACAGCTGGCAAGAGAGCTTGTTGTCTGCCACAAAAAACTGAAACAGCGTATGGCAAGGCGGCAAAGCAACTTGTTCCGCTTCGCAAGGATTCCAGCCTGATACAATCAAGCGTCGTGAATTGGGATTGGTTTTGATTTGATGAATGACGTCCGTTATTTGGTCAACACCATCAGCTGCATAGCTACCATCGGCTTTTTTACTAGCACCATAATTCCGCCATTGATGCCCATAAATCGGACCTAAATCGCCTTCAGTACGATTAAAGCGTGCCGTTTGTGCTGCGGTTGCCCATTCATTCCAAATACGCACGTTATGCTGCTGTAGATACTCAACATGGGTACTACCCGTTAAAAACCACAATAATTCGTACACAATAGATTTAAAATGCACTTTTTTGGTGGTTAATAATGGAAAACCATCGGCGAGATCAAAGCGTAACTGCGCGCCAAAATGGCTAATCGTTCCCGTACCAGTACGGTCACCTTTTTCAGTGCCGTTATTCATAACATATTGCAGCAAATCCAAATAGGCTTGCTCATTTTTGCTCGTAATCATAAAACTGCTCTTTCATATGAGGGTTATGCGGGATAAAACTGCATTTGCTTAATAAGCGCCTTGTTTGCCCCAATCGTAAATACCGCGCTTATAAGCATAAACCAGTAATATAAAACCAAGGATAATCATCGGTGCCGATAACAATTGCCCTTTGGTCATCCATCCTAAAAGGATAAAACCTTGATCAACGTCTGGCTGGCGGAAAAACTCAATGATAAATCGGCTTATACCATAACCTAATAAGAAAATAGCGGTTGCCGCCATACGTGGGCGAGGCTTTGATGAATACCACCATAAGAAGATAAATAATAATAAGCCTTCAGCAAAAGCTTCGTACAGCTGGGAGGGGTGACGTGGCAATAAATATTGTCCGTTGACTTCTAGCATCAGTTCTTGCAGCGCAGGATTGGCTTGCAGTTGCTGCATATCAAAGCCAGCAGCTTGCGGAAAGTAGGTCAGCCAATTATAGCCACCATCTGATACTCGACCCCACAGCTCACCATTAATATAGTTGCCGATACGACCAAATAATAAACCGGTTGGCACTACAGGCACCACAAAATCAAAGACTTCAAACGCTGACTTTTTATACTTACGCGCAAAAAGCCACATACCCAGCATCACGCCAATAAATCCGCCGTGAAAGGACATGCCGCCTTCCCAAACTCTAAGCAGATAAGCTGGATTTTGCAGCAATTCGCCAAATTGATAAAACAGTACATAACCGATGCGACCACCTAAGATAACCCCAAGTGCCCCATAAAATATCAAATCGGAGACCATATCCGTCGACCATGTTTCGCGCTGGGTGCTGCGATACCACGCCAAACCATAAGCTGCAGCAAAAGCTAATAAATACATCAAGCCGTACCAATGTACCTCGACAGGTCCAAGCGCTAACGCTACGGGATCAAACTGGGGATGAATCATCATAAAGGCATCATAAAAGTGGTTATAGAATGCTGCTCATGATAGCAAAAATCAACCCTTAGGCATACACTCGTTATGGATGCAGTTGTGTGTCACAAGCAATTTTGAGTAGTGGCTTATATAAAGTCTGAGTGATAAGAAATCAAAAATAACGCTAGAATAAAGACAGATAAATTAGTGTTAAAATCCTAGATTGGAATTTTGACAAGTCTAAAAAATTAAGGAATATCATGTGTATTGTTGCTATAGCTTGGCAATTGTTTGATGAGTTGCCGTTAATACTATTGTCTAACCGCGATGAGTTTTTGCAACGTCTGACTGAACCTCTGCATCAATGGGCGGATAAGCCAATTTTTGCTGGTCGCGATAGCCAAAGCGGTGGTACTTGGCTGGGTATTCATCAAGAACAGCAGCAACGCCATTATCAAAATGGGCGCTGGGCAGCGGTGTTAAATTTCCGTGATGGCGTACAGGCAGCTGATAATGAGTGCTCACGTGGTAAGTTAGTGACTGACTTTTTAACCACTCATTTAAGCCCGATGGAGTTTGCCCGCCAAATTAGTTTGCAAGACTATGCCGGATTTAATCTCATTATTGGCGATGCTCAGCAAGCGGTCATTGTTAATAATCGCGGTCATGCGCCAACGCCACTTTATGCAGGGTTGCATGTATTTTCTAATGGTCAGCCAGAAGACTGTTGGTTTAAAACTGAACGACTGCGCAGCCGTTTGCGCCAAGAAGTCCTGCCATTAATAAGCGAAAATAGTGCTTTTGAGTATTGGCAAGACGCCGCCTTTATAGCTTTGTCAGACACTACCAAAGCGCCAATAAATGAGTTACCCAAAACAGGAGTGGACATTGCCATTGAACAAGCACTGTCTTCTATTTATATTGATCCGATAGCTTTACCTAATATTGAGACGACAATGCAAACCTATGGTACGCGCACTCAAAGCATTTTGACTTTAAGGCATGATTCCAAGTCCAGTATTTTACCAGCCACTTATCATTTGCAATTAGACAGTCGGGAATATCAGAACATACATTAGATTAATATAAAACCCCTAAAATAAGTGTGGTTTTACTTTGAATTGCTATTCTTATGTCATACACTCAATGAGTAGGGCATCAAAACCTACGATTAATATCTAATGCGATTTAAGTTAATGCTGATCATATAAGGATTGTGCCATGAACATGATGAAATCACTGATATTTATTGAGCCGGGTAAAATTGAGATTGTAGAGAAAAGAATTCCGGATGTAGGACCGAATGATGCTTTACTAAAAATTACCACAACCACTATTTGTGGCACGGATATTCATATTTATAAAGGGGAATACCCTGTTGCCAAAGGATTAACGATAGGTCATGAGCCAGTAGGCATTATTGAAAAACTAGGCTCAGCGGTACAAGGCTACCAAGAAGGACAACGCGTTATCGCTGGTGCAATTTGTCCCAGCTTTAGCTCGTATGCTTGTCAAGACGGTTTCCCCTCACAAGATGGAGGCTACAAAGCCACAGGCGGTTGGCGCTTTGGTAACATCATTGATGGCACGCAAGCAGAATACGTTCTAGTACCCGATGCTCAGGCTAACCTTGCGCCCGTTCCTGATGGTCTGACAGATGAACAAGTGCTCATGTGTCCCGACATTATGTCTACAGGATTCAAAGGCGCTGAAAATGCCAATATTAACATTGGCGATATCGTTGCGGTATTCGCGCAAGGTCCAATTGGCTTATGTGCTACTGCGGGAGCAAGGCTCAAAGGTGCCTCGACCATTATCGCCATTGACGGGAACAATCAGCGTTTAGCGATGGCAAAAAAAATGGGCGCAGATATTACTCTTAACTTTAATGAAGTCGATGTGGTTGACGAGGTATTAAAACTTACAGGCGGGCGCGGTGTTGATAGCAGTATCGAAGCGTTGGGTCTAAAAACTACTTTTGAGCAGGCACTTAAGGTATTAAAGCCGGGGGGCACTCTATCTAGTCTTGGCGTTTATTCTGAAGATTTAACCATTCCCATGGCATATTTTGCTTCTGGTCTTGGTGACCATACGATTCGCACGGCGCTATGCCCTGGTGGTAAAGAGCGTATGCGCCGTTTAATGAATGTCATTGAAACGGGCCGTGTCGATTTATCAGAAATGGTCACTCATACCTATGCTTTAGACGACATTGTCGAGGCATATGATTTATTTATGCATCAGCGCGATGGGGTATTAAAAATCGCTATTAAGCCATAGTCATTACTAGATCATCGCTACTATATCACTGACGTAAAAGTTAACCATAAAAAAAGCCTGTATCGCTTAAATACAGGCTTTTTTGTATTGTAGAATAAAACATAAAATCAGAACTGAATTAAATGATTGTTCTGTTCAGGGATAATCAACTCTTGTTTCAATGGCAGCTCGCGCGCCAACTCTTGTAATGCCCGCTGATATACCCCGCGTTTAAAGTGAATCACTTGACCAAGTGGGTACCAATAACTTACCCATTGCCAGTGGTCGAACTCAGGCTTACCCGCATCAAAGCGAATATGCTGAGTGTTTGGCTCATCTAAGCGCAGCAAAAACCATTTCTGTTTTTGCCCAATACATAAGGGATACTGTCCGTGACGCACGTAACGTTTTGGCAGCCGATAACGCAACCAATCTTGCGTCACCGCCAGCAATTCGACATGACGCGGATATAACCCGACCTCCTCCCAGAGCTCGCGATACATCGCATCCAACGGCGTCTCCCCACGGTCGATTCCACCTTGAGGAAACTGCCAAGCGTTGTGACCAAGACGTTTTGCCCACAGTACCTGTCCTTGTGTATTTGCCAAAATGATGCCGACATTGGCACGAAAGCCGTCTGCATCTATCATGACTAAACCTTTCAAATTGTCTAAAACCGCTTATTTTTTATAAAGTACTGATATACCAGTCATCATTATTATTAAGCAATAGATATTGGGCAACGGGTATCACTACTTTATTAAAATAAGATTCATTGCCATTATTAAACCAAGAAAATAGCAAAATGTGTAACAGTATTTTGCTATAAAATGTTTCACAAATTTAAACCTTAATAATCAATGGTTTAGAATCACAATTCAACAGGCAATTTAATAAAAAATAATCAGTACATATGCACAACTTTTTAGAAAAGATAAATACCAGAAAAGACAAATTAGACAAGTGTATTTTGGCACCATATTCAGCGCTATAATCAACACTATTATTAGTGACACTTGCTCTATAAAATCGAGTTTTCGCTTGTGCTACACTAGCGGCGTGAGATACTTTAAAGTTGATAACAACGTATTAATAAAACGTATTAATAAACTGATAAAAATAAGGACAAAGCATCATGGCTGAATCAAAAGCAAGCGTTACGTGGCAAGAAAACCGCGCCTTTATGGGTATTGCCCCATCAGGACATGAAGTACAGATTGACGCGGATAAAGAAAAAGGTGCAAGCCCAATGGAGTTGATTTTGCTTGGGCTTGGTGGCTGTGCCAGTTATGATGTGGTGGCGATTTTACAGAAATCACGTCAAGCAGTGGTAGGCGTACGTTGCGAATTAACTGCTCAGCGCGCTGAAACCGTACCTGCCGTTTATACTGATATTCACTTGCATTTTGTAGTGACTGGTCAAGATATTAAAGACAGCCAAGTCGAAAAAGCGATTAAATTATCAGCAGAAAAATACTGCTCAGCGAGTCGTATGCTGGCAAATGGCGGCGTCAATGTGACTCACGATTATGAAATTATCGAAGAAGCAGTTTAAGAAGCTGACTAAACAGAAATTCTCTGAATATAACTTGAAAATAGAAGGCTAGGGGCAACAATACTGATGAATGCACTATTTGGCATGATACCCGATACGGTGGCCGCTGCGATTTGGGCGATGGTGGTGGCAAGCCTACTACCACTGAGCATGGCAATGGCAGCAAAAATGCTGGGCGGATTCCGTTTAAGAGATAATGCGCATCCGCGTGATTTTTTGCAGCATACGACAGGGGCAGCAGCGCGTGCCAATGCTGCTCAGAAAAACAGCTATGAGACTTTGCCCGTATTTTTGGTCGCGGTATTGTTAGCGATGCTATTTTTTGTGCCGCAACCCATTGTGAATAAGCTGGCGTGGCTGTATGTGGTTATCCGCATGGGCTATTGCGCCGCTTATATCATCAACTTATCGATATTCCGCTCTATCCTTTGGGGCTTATCGATTGCCTGTATTTTAATGTTATTTTATTTAGCGATTCGTATTAGTGCTTAAATAGTTTTACTATCGTTATAAAATCTACGATATAAAAGCGATTATTAACCATGTGTACTGTTTTTCAGGGCATGGATAATAGTCGCTTTATCTTTTTCACGTTTAATATCTTGCCACAATGCTTGGGCTTCGCTATAGCCTTTAGTGAGCATTGCCAGCCACTGTTTGTAGCGCCCAATAAGAACGATATCGTTTTTCGCCTCGCCATGTAAAAAGTCAATTTGATGTGGAATCAATGCTTGCCAAGATAAAATATTAGCTGTGTTATCTTGGTCTAAATTATTGCTAGTATCAATGCGCGCAATCAAATCAGGTCGCGTCACCGCACCGCGACCTAACATCAAATGTGCGGTGCCCGACTGTTGCATACAAGACTGCGCTTGCTCCGCTGTCCAAATCTCACCATTGGCAATCACTGGAATAGCTAACGTATTAAAGCTTTGGATTTTATCCCAATAAGCGGGCGGTTTATAACCTTGTGTTTTAGTACGGGCATGAATGGTCAGCCAATCGGCACCACTATCAGCAATCGCCCCACGAATATCATCCATTTTCGAGGTATCGGTATAGCCAAGACGAATCTTTGCCGACACTGGAATATGAGCAGGAACCGCTTGACGCACCGCGCTAATAATCTCATACAGCACGGTAGGCTCATCTAACAAAACCGAACCGCCGCGATGATTGTTCACCGATTTAGCAGGGCAACCAAAATTAATATCAATGGCAGGTGCGCCAAGCTCGCAAGCATAAGCCGCGTTTTCTGCCATCAGATGCGGGTCGCTACCGAGTAGCTGAATATGAATCGGTGTGCCGCAGGCTGTTTTAGCATCATTATGCAGCTCTGGCACATATTTATAAAACACATGCGCGGGCAGCAGATGTTGGGTCACGCGAATAAACTCACTAACTGACCAGTCATAAGGTCGACCCAAATCATGGGCAATTTGCGTGAGTATCTGGCGCATTAACGGATCGCTTAATCCTTCCATGGGCGCAAGGAGACGGACAGGATTGGCAAAAAATTGCTGTACTGCTGCGATAGGTTGACGGTCATTCATTATACTAGCTGCCATAAATTACCTTTTTTCCTGCCTGCAATCCTGATATCAAGGGTTGAATATTGGCAATATCTAAGTTTACCTGCGCTCGTGTGCAAGCAACATATAGCAGGCGCAATTCTTCCGGGCTGATTTTAATACCATTGGTTGTCACATCATAATAAAAATCATCATCCAGCTGCACGCGTCCCCACTCAAGACCTTTGGCTTTGTGCGCGGTCGAGATAACATAATCGGCATTTTCAATACTGGTTAAACTATTTACCGCTCGGCTCAACACATTGGTGCCATGGTCATCAACCAATTTCACCAGCGTTTTTAAATCGCTGCCTTCATTGGTTTCCGCATATTCTTGTACATCTGCCCAATTATAAAAATACGCCAGTTCCGGTACGCCATAAGCCGATTTACCATGTTTTAAATTTTCCGCTGCTTGGCAAAATTTAAGCATCCGCTCAGTATCCGCTTGCAAGGCAACGCGATGCCCTAACTTAAGACCCGTTAATAATTGCGACATGGCAGCAGCATTGGTACGGCACAGAATCGCATCTTTTTTACTATGTACCAATTCTTTATCGGTAGAGGAATGCTTCGCTGGATTACCTATTAATGGGACGTCTTCTTGCAATGCCTTTAATAACGTATTGGCAATCTCCGCTATCGGCTCGCCAAAGCGAAAGGACTGCGTTAATAAAGTTTGCGGCAGCGGCAATTTTTTCATCGCATTGACTGCCCCGCGCCACTCATAAATTTGTTGATGAGCATCACCAACATAAATCACTTGCTTGGATTGCTGAGTTAAAATGCCCATCATTAACGGGTCAGCATCTTGCGCCTCATCAAACAGAATAAAATCGGCGGGAATGCTTGGTTTTGATAACGCCCATAATTTAAGATAAATATCATGACCAATACCTGCCGGATGACGCGCGTCAATGGATTGTAGCCAACGCTGCTCAACGGCAGGGTAGAGCATCTCGCGCAGTTGTTCAGCATCTGAGCTATCAAGCCATTTGGGAAATTCGATATGTCTCGGTGCAGGATAACTGGCATGGGTGCTACAAAAATGACTGACCGCATCACTGACAAAACGTGCCAATCGGGCAGGCGTTAACGTAATATATTTATTCACCCCGTCCATTTTTCGGCGCACTTGCACCGGTTGTAGACCTAAATCATCGCCCAAACGCTTAGGTGAAAAGCGAGGCAGTGATAATTTGGCGGTAATATCACGTGGTACATGGCGATAAGCGAGTGAGTGAAAGGTACGACAGTCCACATGACCGGGGAATTTTTGCCGCGCATCATTAGCAATGGCTTTATTAAATGCCAAATATAAACCGCGCCCGCGCAGTCGCTCGCCAATCAGCTTTAATGTCGTGGTCTTACCCGCACCAGCATAGGCGACTACCTTAAATGACTTGTGATCCATCGCCATATTCAGCGCGGAGAGCTGCTCGTCCGTGGGATGGCTCATATAAGCGGGCATAGTTGCAGACATAAAAAAGCTACCTAAAATACAAAGACAGAGATAGAAAATCAGGGGGTAAAAAAAGCCACTGCATAGACAATGGCTGAATGATCATAATAAGGGGGGGGTAATGAGTAATAAGCAGAAATCATAAAAAATAGCGCTGGTATGAATCACTAAATAATTAATGATTTGCCGCGTTATGCTCTGCTGCTACAGTGGTTTGTGGCTCTTCTTTAATCAATAGTTGAGCCAATAATAAGCCAAGCTCAAACAATAACCACATCGGTATCGCCAACATCAACATAGAGACGCCATCCGGCGGAGTGACTATAGCAGCAACCCCAAAACAGCCGACAATAATATAACGGCGTTTGTCCTTGAGAGTCTCAATGGAGACGAGACCGACCAATATCAAGAGTAAGGTCACCACTGGAATCTCAAAAGTCAGTCCAAATACCATAAATAACTTTAATGCAAAGCTAAGGTAGCTGTCGATATCAGTCATGGGCACGACGTTTTGTGGGGCAAACATGATAAAGAACTTCAGTACCCCTTTTAGAACAACAAAGTAGGCAAACGCAACACCGGCATAAAATAAAAATATTGAAGACAGTAGCACTGGAATGGCAATTTTCTTTTCTTTTTTATATAAACCCGGCGCAACAAATGACCAAATTTGATACAAGATATACGGCATCGCTACGAATGCTGCCACAAATATGGTCAGGCGTATCGGTGCCATAAAGTTAGAAGTGATATCAGTGGCAATCATGGTCGAGTTGGCAGGCAATTGCGCGACCAGTGGATCAGATAAAAAATTGTATAGTTCGCGAGAAAATCCTGCCAATGCCAAAAATATAATGAGAACAGCCACACATATTTTAATTAAATGCGTGCGCAGCTCAATCAAATGCTCAGTAATCGGCATATCAGCAAGTGTGTTTGAGCTATCATCCGACTTACTGTGGCTATCTTTTGATAACGCATCTGGCGATGCTTCGGTTTCGGCTATTTTTTCTAGGCGGCTTTTACGCTGTTTGAATAGTTTCATTCAGCCGCTCCTTTGGTATTCATTGCAGCATTTAACAAGACGTCGGCTTTATAATTTGGTAAATAAGGCGCAGAGGGTAAACGGCGTGCTTTGTCATAAGCACCCAAACGGAACCACATGTTTTCCCAAGGTCTAGTTATCATCGGCTGAACAGCGATATTGTCAGTTTTATCTGCTGTTGTGGCTTTACTAATTGTAGGGCTGCTATCAGCGCTATGAGGTATTTCTATAGCGTCATTTGACTGGTCTTGCGGAGAATGTTGGTATTGCTCGTAAGCATAACTGAATGCTGCTGGCACAGATGATATTGCTATATCTTGTTTAGCGTGGTTTGCATCAATATGAGTGAGTATATCAATGTTTGATTTTGAATCATTGACTGACTCAGATTGAGTCTTGCTGTGTATGCTTTGACTTTGCGCATATTCAAATTCTTTCATACTACCGCGCATTTCTGCCATCTCGCGGCGCATTTCTGCTTCAGTTTCTCGAATTTTGGCAAGCTCTTGTTCCATCTGCTGGCGCGTTTCCGCCAAATCAAGCTCAGCTTCTATTTCAGATTGCAACGTTGAGACCGTACGGCGAATTTTAGCGTACCATTGACCAGCCGTCCGCGCTGCCTTAGGTAGCTTTTCTGGACCTAATACAATGAGGGCAATGATGCCAAATAAGAGTAATTCGGAAAATCCGATATCAAACATAACGCTCAAATATAGTAATGAATATGGCAAGTAGACGTTAACATATGATGCTTCGACAAGGATATGTTAAAGCATAACGAGTTAAGTCGTAGAGTGGTCAGCCATTATATGTTAAAGCTTTCACTTTAACGTTTGTGCTGTTCCTCTACTGGTGTAGGACTGATTTCTATATCGTCGATTCGCGTGCCTACATGCCCATCTTGAACAGGGGAGCTGGCTTCGTGATCTAGAATCCGATGCTTATGTGCATGGTCTGCTTGCTCATCTTTTACAGCGTCTTTAAAGCCTTTGACCGCGCCGCCCAAATCTTTACCAGCATTTTTAAGCTTGGATGTGCCAAATACAACAACCACAACGACCAATAAAATCAGCCAATGCGTGATGGAAAAACTGCCCATAACGGTATCCTTATAACCTGATAAAACCAGTGTTAGTGCTAATACATTAAATATCAGTATATTATAACGCGCCATGATGACAAAAAGGTGAAAACAATTGACCCCATAACCGATGAGCTTTTATTCGTTTAATGCTGGGCATGCTATTGTTGACGAGCAGCCTTTTCATCAATACCTGACAGTCCAAAGCGTCGCCCAAGCTCATTTAACACCGCATCTGATTCAATATCAAACCATGCTAAACCCACTAGCGTATGAAACCAGACGTCTGCCACTTCATAAATCAGCTCATCACGAGCGGCGTCATATTGTGATTTAGCTGTATTTTCATCGCAGTTCGCAAAGTCTTTTGCCGCGATTATACTTTCGGTTGCTTCCTCACCGACTTTTTCTAGTATTTTATTAAGCCCTTTGGCATATAAGCTGGCGACATAAGAGCTGTCCGCAGCAGCTTGTTTGCGTTCTGCTAACACTTGATCCAGTTGCTGTAAAATGGGCTTAGTGTTGGATAAATTGTCAGTATTTTTACCAGTGACGTTATGCGTGTCGTTATTAACGTCAGATATTTTTGATGATTCACTATTAACGCTATCTTTCTTATTACTATAAATCTCAGCAGGGTCTTTTAGCACAGCATCAACTGTTTGCCAGACTGGCTCTTGTCCCGATATGTCTAGGCTTTGATAAAAACAAGACTCACGACCAGTGTGGCAGGCGATTCCGCCCATTTGTGTCACTATTAAGACAATCACATCGGCATCGCAATCGAGACGAATATCATGAACGTGCTGGGTATGACCGGAGCTTTCCCCTTTATGCCACAGCTTGTTACGCGACCGTGAAAAATAAACAGCGGTCTGTGTTTGCGCGGTTAATTGTAGTGCCTCAGCATTCATCCATGCCATCATCAAAATACGTCCTGTGCGCTCATCTTGAGCAATCGCAGGAATCAAGCCGTCAGTGTTAAAAGTCACGGCACTAAGCCAAGCAGGTAAGGTCATAGTCAGTCGGTCATCTTATATAAAGGAGAGAAGGAGTCAAACGAGTGGGGAATAGGTCGTGTTTATGGTATAAGCAATATCATCTAGTATAAACCATTATTAAATTCCAAAAGATGCCGGACTCAATTTTTCTTGCATATCAATGGTAATAGTAGTGACTTTATTTAAGCGATAATCATAATTGACAATATGCTCCCGCGCTATTGCCACTCTTGAGCCGTCATGCATGCGCGATACTTTAATAGCAATCATCGCCTCTTTATCAGACAGTTGTTCAACACCCACCTCAAACAACAGCGCTTCTCGCACTTGTACCCGACTGAGAACTGATAACTGTAAATGATTCACTATCAACCCTTGATGGTCGGTATTTATATTGGGTATGCCTTTTGCGTATAAAAAGCGGGCGCGTACCTCTTTTAATAATACAACCAACGCCTCAAGTGTCAAGTAACCCCCTTCAACTTCGGCTGAGCGAACACGCATGAGGGTCTCAAAAGTAAATACAGTCAGCTTAGTATTCAATTCTCGGTCTGACAAGACACTCTCCTATCACGCTAACTATGATAAATCTCTCAACTTTAGTAAATATTATCGCAACTTTGCTAGAGAAATCATAGATGACAATTAAACTGGCGCGTCGACTATCTAATAAGCTGTTATAAAGGCATGACTATTATGAGCAGCAGAGGATAAGAATAATAAGAAAAATCCTATTCTTTTTGTTAGCAGCAAGTTTTGGCGATAATTTATTTGATATTTATCAACTGTTTAAAATGAGGGCACGCGTTAAGCGATTTTGGAGATTGCTTGAGAGCCCTTGTTAGAGGTTACTTGAGAGACCTTGAAAGCCTATAAAACTTTGCTTGGCAAAATGACGTCAGTTCTGCTAAAATAGCGCCTCCCACCTCGAGGCAAATAGAGGTTTAGTGGTTGTTTTGCAACGACTATTCTATTGTAACTATTTGACGACCAGGTTCTATCAAAGACAAAGAGGCAAATCATCATGAAAGTTAAGATGAAAACCAGAAGCGGTGCCGCTAAACGCTTCAAAAAAACAGCGAACGGCTTCAAGCGCAAACAAGCATTCAAAAGCCATATCTTGACCAAGAAATCAGCTAAGCGTATTCGCCAGTTGCGCGGTCTGAAGATGGTGGACAAGTCTGACGAAGCAGCAGTTCGTCGTATGTGCCCATACATCTAATAGGCTATTGTCATTTATATTTGGTCTTAGTAGATTAAAAATAAATGACCTTGCAATCTGATAATGATGTCTATTATTCAATGACATTGTGATTCGTTTAACAGTAATTAAAGAAATCTTGGAGTAATTTATGGCCCGTGTAAAACGTGGTGTACAGGCGAATCGTCGTCACAAAAAAATCTTAAAACGCGCTAAAGGTTATTACGGTGCCCGTTCACGTGTTTACCGTGTTGCGGTACAGGCAGTGACTAAAGCTGGTCAATATGCATATCGTGACCGTCGCAACAAAAAACGTACTTTCCGTCGTCTTTGGATTGCACGTATTAATGCTGGTGCACGCTTAAACGGTTTAAGCTATAGCCGCTTTATCAATGGCATGAAAAAAGCTAACATCGCTATCGACCGTCGCGTATTGGCTGACATCGCTATGCATGATGCAGCAACTTTTACAGCATTGGTTGAAAAAGCAAAAGCGGAATTGGCATAAATAGTCAGCTTATTTAAATGCTTTATTGCCTTAAGAAAAGAAGTGTTTAAATATAAGTTTACTAATCATTAATAGCACCTATATTAATAAAAGCTACCGCAGGTCGGTGGCTTTTTTTATGTGTTTTATCTTACTAAGCTAATCGTAGCTTAATTTTATACTGTCTAAATATTCAAGTTATTTCAGTATGCAGCTTTTCATCAGCGATACATTTATCATTATATTTTCAATAATTTGTAATATTTAGTCACCCTCTTATCCTTAATCGTTTGTTTAAATCAGGAATGAAACGTCTTATGTCTACCCCTGTTGTCACCAACGAGTTGTCGGCGCTACCGACTTTATCTTCTGAGCTGAATGAGGTTCAAGAAGGACAATTGACTGAGCTTGCCTGTACGGCAGAAGCGATGATTGCGCAAGTAACGGATGTCGCTGCGTTACAAGCCTTGCGCGTCCAGTTAACCGGTAAAAAAAGTCTGCTCACCGGCTGGTCAAAGCAGCTGGGTAAGCTCAGTAGCGATGATAAAAAAACCTATGGCGGTTGGTTACATCAGGTGCGTAGTCGCATTCAAGATGCGTTGACGCAGCAGCAACAGCAATTAGAGATCGCTGCATTAAATGCGAAACTTGACGCTGAACGTATTGATATTACTTTACCAGCGCGCGGTGGTCAAAAAGGTCATTTGCATCCGGTGACGATGATTACTCAGCGCATGCAGCAGTTTTTTGTGCAAGCAGGATTTAACGTGGCAACTGGTCCTGAAGTGGAAAGTGATTATTATAACTTTGAGGCGCTCAACATTCCGTCGCATCATCCAGCGCGTGCCATGCATGATACGTTCTATTTTGATGCCCATTATTTATTGCGTACCCATACCAGTCCGGTACAGATTCGAACAATGGAAAAAAGTGCGCCGCCGATTCGTATTATTTGCCCGGGTCGTGTGTATCGCTGTGACTCTGATCAAACCCATTCACCCATGTTCCATCAGTTAGAAGGGCTAATGGTCACAGAATCAAGCACCTTTGCTGAGCTAAAAGGCTTAATTAGCGAGTTCTTGCAGGCGTTTTTTGGTAAAGAGTTGACCGTTCGTTTCCGTCCGTCATTTTTCCCGTTCACCGAGCCTTCTGCTGAAGTTGATATCTTGGCGGATAATGGCAAATGGCTGGAAGTTATGGGCTGCGGTATGGTACATCCGCAAGTATTGACCAATTGCGGTATTGATGCTGAAAAATATACTGGTTTCGCTTTCGGGATGGGGATTGAGCGGTTTGCCATGTTGTATTACGGTATTGATGACCTACGTTTGTTTTTCCAAAACGATGTACGCTTTTTAAAGCAATTTGGCTAGATTTTCGTGCTTAATACGTCACCCTTTACTCCAAAATTCTGATTAGAGATACTTATGAAAATTAGCGAACAGTGGCTACGTCAATGGGTAAACCCCAATATTAGCAGTGAGCAATTAGCTGAACAGCTGACCATGGCAGGACTTGAGATTGACGACCGTTATGCGGTTGCGCGCCCGTTTAGTGGTGTGGTTGTGGGCGAAGTCATTAGCGTCGAGCAACATCCTGATGCTGATAAATTACGGGTCACGCAAGTCAATATTGGCGCAGGCGAGCCAATACAAATCGTTTGCGGTGCACCTAACGTTTGCGTTGGTATGAAAGCGCCAGTGGCAACCGTAGGTGCAATATTACCAAGTGCGGATGCCAGTAATAAAGGGACAGGGTTTGAGATTAAAAACGGTAATCTACGCGGTGTCGACTCTAACGGTATGCTGTGCGGAGCGTCAGAAATTGATTTAACCGATAGTATTGATGGGTTACTTGAATTGCCAGCTGATGCTCCGATTGGTATGGATATTCGTGAATATTTGGGACTGGATAATCAGATATTTGATATCTCAATCACGCCCAATCGCGGCGATTGTTTTAGCGTACGCGGTATTGTCCGCGAGATATCCGTCATTAACGGCTTACCGATTGAAACGCCTGCCATCAAAATGACGGATGTGGCAGCTGATGCGCACTTAGACACGACGCCTATCGTGACGGTCAAGGCAACAGAGGCATGCCCACGCTATTTATTGCAAGCCATCAATACTATTGACCGCAATAAAATGACGCCAAAATGGATGCAAGATGCACTGCTGCATTCTGGATTACGCACTCATAACTTTTTAGTCGATGTGACCAACTACGTCTTGATGGAGCTTGGTCAGCCGCTGCATGCCTTTGATGCCGATACGATTGTCGGTGATATCGTGGTACGTTTGGCACAGCCAGCAGAGACAATTACCTTATTAAATGAGCAAACCATTACCTTAACTGGGGATGAACTGGTTATTGCTGATGACAAAGGTGCACTTGCGCTTGCTGGCATCATGGGTGGTCAGCGCAGTAGCGTGACCGATAGCACGACCAATATTGTGTTAGAAAGTGCCTTTTTTAGTCCATTAGCTATTGCTGCACGTGCGCGCCGTTTTGGTCTGCATACCGATGCGTCACAACGTTTTGAGCGCGGTGTCGATTTTGAATTGCCAGCCTTAGCATTAGCACGGGCTACTGATTTGATTACCAGTATTAGTGGTGGTCAAGCGGGGCAAGTAGTGGTTACTGAAACCGTTGAGCAGTTGCCCGCTCGTGCGCCTATTACCTTACCGATTACAAAAGTACGTGACGTGCTTGGTATTGATATTGAGCCTGCTACCATGGTGCGTATCTTAACCCAATTAGGCTTTGTGGTTGAGCAAACAGAAATAGCGCTTATTTGTACGCCGCCATCGTATCGCTTTGATATGAGTATTAAAGAAGATTTAGTCGAAGAAATTGCCCGTATTTATGGTTATGATAATATTCCGAGTACTTTGCCGCATCTGCAAGTGAGCATGGATTATGATGATACGGCTGACCTAACTTATGAGATGAAACTGGCGATGGTTGATGCTGGTTACATGGAGGCGATTAGCTTTAGCTTTAGTGATGCAAAACTTGAGACGCTGCTTGATGATAAAGCATTAGGTGAAGTGTTGGCACTTGCCAATCCGATATCTAGTGATTTGGCAGTCATGCGCCGCACCTTATTATCAAGTTTGCTGCCTTGTGTGCAATATAACTTAAACCGCCAACAGTCGCGGGTACGCTTTTTTGAGACTGGTCTTAGCTTTGTAGGGCATAGTATTAGCGAGTTGGTACAAACCCCAAGTATTGCTTTGATTGCCGTGGGTAATATTTGGGATGAGCAAGCGTATCAAAATCGTGCGATAGATTTTTATGATCTTAAACATGATATTGAGCAGCTACTGCCCGCATTAATAGACCCTGCTCGTATCCGTTATGAGCGTAGTGAACTTGCTTTCTTGCATCCGGGTCAAAGCGCTAAAGTATATATTGACTATCAGTATCTTGGTTGGCTTGGACAATTGCATCCTAATACCGCAAAACAGCTGGATTTACCGGCGACATGGGTTGCACAATTGGACTTAGCGCCATTACTTACTCTAGCACGTGAACAATATAGCATTGCAACGCCGAGTAAATTCCCGCAAGTGCGCCGCGATATTGCCATACTGGTCGATAGTGAAATCACTGTACAAACTTTACAAGCCACAATTCGTGCAGCTGCCGGTGATTTACTGACAGATCTATGGTTATTTGACGTCTATCAAGGTGACAATGTCCCAGCGGGTCAACGCTCATTGGCATTTGCCTTAATTTGGCAAGACAAACGTCAAACCTTATCGGATGAAGCGGTGAAAACGGTTACTGATAATGTCATTCAAGCGTTAACCGAACAACATCATGCCCAGCTACGCGATCATTAATATCTTAAAGTGAGGCTTAATGTTTGGTCTATGATACGCTTTGCTTCTTGATAGCAATATAGTCGCCTAGTTTGGTTTTCTATAGCTAGATGACTGTTAATAAAGGGTTTTTATTATCATTTAAATAAAAATTGGCTTAAAAATCCTTTATAATCATCAAGGCAATATCTAGAGCAATACCGTTCGTTCAATAATGTCATTATGATATATCAATACTGCACCATTTAAGATAGGAGTCGTACTGTGAGCACCTTAACCAAATCTGATATGATTGAGCATCTCATGTATCAGCTTAACCTAACCCGTCAAGAAGGGCGCTGCTTGGTTGAGAACTTTTTTGATGAGTTGTCAGAGAGCTTGATTGCTGGCAACGAAGTTAAACTTTCAGGCTTTGGCAATTTTGAGCTTAAAGATAAGAGTAGTCGTCCAGGTCGTAACCCAAAAACAGGAGAGCCGGTTGACGTATCTGCCCGCCGCGTGGTTACTTTTAAGACAGGACAAAAATTTCGTCAAAAGGTTGATGAGCGCTTATTTGAAGCTTAATATATTGTAGCGGCGTTTGATATAATAAGAAATAGCAGGAAGGGCTAACATGGGTTAGTAAAGAATTGAAGCTCATGCCGATACTTTATTAACACCAGCTATATTACTAATTTTTATGAGTTGTTTTTTATTATTATTATCTTTGACCCTAAATGACAGACATAAAAAAAGAGAGCATAAGCTCTCTTTTTTACTACAGTGGTATTTATTGTATAAACAATAATACTTACTGAGCTGGTTCTTCAACAACAACAGTATCAGCAGCATTTGCAGCAGCAGTATCCATACCATCAACAGCAGCACCATCAACAGCAGCACCATCAACAGCAGTACCGTCCATAGGAACTTCAGTATCCATTCCAGTGGTAGTAGTAGTGGTTTGCGTGTCAGCTACAACGGCGCCATCTTGTGCATCAACAACATCGTCTTGTGCTTCAACAACATCTTGTTGTGCATCAACAACATCTTCTTGTGCATCAACAACATCTTCTTGTGCATTTTCTTTGTTGCTATCACAAGCAGTTAAGCCCATAGAAGCGGCCATGATACCAGCTAAAGCAAGTAATTTAAGTTTCATACGATTTCTCCGGAAAAATGAAATGAGCAGTAACTATAACTATAACGTAGAAAAAAGTTGAGCTTTCGATATACTCGAAAGTCAACTAATCTTAGTTACAGCTACTCAGCTTTCACGCATTCTATACTCTTTCATTTGAAAAGAAAAGAGGTTGTACAGTTAAGTAACAATAAAGTTGTAATTAATATTTGAAGTACTCAGTTTAATGGCGATTTTAATACAATAGCGCTGTTTACAATCCGTATAATTAACGCGACAGAGCAGAGTATCACTGCATTTCAGCAGGATTTTAGGTTAAGCTCGCCGATAGCTTATTATCGTAAAGATATAATTAAAATTAATCGACTAAAAGGCGTGTTAATTGGCGACGTTGAAGGTTTTGATCTGTAAGTATTTGCACTCTAGATACTGGTAATAACCCCTATATAACTATTCTTTAAGGAAGACAATTATGAAATGGCAAGGACGGCAAGGCAGCTCAAATGTGCGCTCCGCTGGTGGCGGCAAAATGGTAGGCGGCGGTATTGGCGGTATTATTATCGCTGGGATTTTATGGCTGGTATTTGGAGTCAATCCGATGACAGCGCTACAGACAGGACAAGTGGTTGCTGGAGGTGGTAACAGTACCGAACCTGCTACAGATGACGATCGTGATACCCGATTTGTTAAGGTAGTGCTTGGTGATACTGAAAAAGTGTGGCATCAAGTATTCACAGAAGGCGGGCAAACTTATAAAGAGCCATCATTGGTATTATTCAACGGACAAGTTAGCTCGGCTTGTGGCAGTGCTACCTCAGCTACAGGACCTTTTTATTGCCCGGGCGATCAAACTGTCTATCTTGACACCTCATTTTTTGCAGAAATGCGCCAAAATCTAGGGATTAGCGGTGATCAGCAAGGTTCAGGCGATGCTGAAAATCAAGGCAAAGCGGGAGATTTTGCCCAAGCCTATGTTATCTCGCATGAAGTAGGTCATCACGTGCAAACCTTATTGGGCATTACTCAGCAAGTCAATGAGGCCAGTCGTCAAGTCACGCGCGCGCAAGCCAATAAGTTGTCTGTACTGCAAGAGTTACAGGCAGATTGTTTTGCTGGCGTTTGGGCAAATCGCAATCAATCTTTGGTAGAAGGTGGGTTTATCGAACCGGGTGATATCGATGAGGCAATTAATGCCGCCAGTCAAATTGGTGATGATCGCTTGGCAAAAGCCAGTGGTCGCGCGGTAACGCCAGACAGCTTTACTCATGGAACCAGCGAGCAGCGTGTGCAATGGTTTAGCCGTGGACTTGAAAGTGGTAATGTACAATCTTGTGATACTTTTAGTGGCGCGCTATCATAATCGCAATACATAATCGTTAAGATATCAAGTTTACAGTTATAAGTACCAGCCATTAAAAAAGCCTGCAATAGTGATTGCAGGCTTTTGACGTTTTAGAACACTCTCATAACCTAGGATATAACTCGTGTATGAAAGGTCTAGATTATGTTAACCAATAACTTGGCTATTATCTTCTGTTATTGTTAAGAATATATGCACCTGCGCCACCAACTGCAGCACCACCAATCGCGCCACGAGCGATGTCTTTACTGTCGCCACCACTTTTGATAAGCGCACCGGCAGCAGCGCCAGCAGCAGCACCTTTAGCAGTATTGCTCAAGCCACTGTTATAACCATAGCCAGTGTTACAACCAGTCATAATAAGGGCTGAGCTAGCAATAGCGGTCATAGCGATCGTTTTAGCAAATTTCATATGAGTACCTATATAAGTTGTGATAAATGATGGGATACACAGTAAATTCTAATCTAAGCAATAAATTGTTTATGACATGAATACTTAAAAATTTAATATTCATAAAAATTAAGAATAAATTTAGTTAATTAAATTAACCATGCATATCTATTATGTTTTTAATAATAGGCTATTTGTATCAAGGTTGTCGTAGTAGAAGCGCTAAACTTTACAAATATTGTGTAAGTGATGTTACGCTCAAGTATCATTGGTAGGATATTAGCTTAGTATTATTGTATTTATATCGATAATACGCTAACTGTTTTTAGGCATTTCTGTAGAACTCATAACTATAAGAGATAAAAAAAGACCGCTTAATGGCGATCTTTTTTAAAATGAGACAATCTATACCAGCATGGTTGTGCTAGTTTTGCGACTTACGCTTCATTTGTTCAAAGAATTCATCATTGGTTCTCGCCTCTTTTAGGCGATCTAATAAGAACTCAGTAGCTTGCACCCCATCCATCGGCTGCAATAATTTGCGCAATATCCAAACTTTACGCAATTTATCTTCATCGAGTAAACGCTCTTCACGACGTGTACCAGATTTTTTAATATTAATTGCCGGGAAGACGCGTTTTTCTGCCAAGTCACGCTCAAGCGTAATCTCTTGATTGCCCGTACCTTTGAATTCTTCAAAGATAACGCTGTCCATTTTACTACCAGTATCAATCAGCGCACTGGCAATAATGGTTAAGCTACCGCCTTCTTCAACGTTACGTGCCGCACCAAAAAAGCGCTTTGGACGTTCAAGGGCATTGGCATCTAAACCACCGGTCAATACTTTGCCCGATGATGGAATAACCGTATTATAAGCACGTGCTAGACGAGTAATAGAATCTAGCAAGATAACCACATCTTGCTTGTGTTCAACCAGACGTTTGGCTTTTTCAATAACCATCTCTGCTACTTGAACGTGGCGCTGCGGTGGCTCATCAAAAGTCGATGCAACCACTTCACCGCGTACCGTGCGTACCATTTCCGTGACTTCTTCTGGGCGTTCATCGATCAGTAAAACGATCAGATAGCATTCAGGATTATTACGGGTAATCGATTGGGCGATATGTTGTAACAACATTGTTTTACCCGCTTTTGGCGGTGCCACAATGATAGAACGTTGACCTTTACCAATCGGCGCAATCAGGTCAATAATACGACCCGTCAAATCTTCAGTCGTCCCGTTACCAAGCTCAAGCTTAAGGTGCTCAGTTGGGAAAAGGGGCGTTAAATTCTCAAAAATGAGCTTATGACGTGAACGATCTGGGGTATCAAAGTTGATTTCCCCTACCTTTAATAGGGCAAAGTAGCGTTCAGAATCTTTGGGTGGTCGGATAGTACCAGCGATACTGTCGCCAGTTTTTAAGCTAAATCTGCGAATTTGACTTGGGCTGACGTAGATATCGTCAGGTCCTGCCAAATAAGAGCCTTCAGAGGAGCGCAAAAAGCCAAAACCGTCTGGAAGCACTTCAAGTACGCCATCACCGTAGATGGCCTCACCGTTACGAGCATGGGTTTTTAAAATCGCGAAAATGATGTCCTGTTTACGGCTACGCGCCATATTATCAAGACCCATATCTTTGGCTATCGCCAACAGCTCAGCGATTGAGTTTTTCTTTAATTCAGTTAAATTCATAGATAAGTCATTAGCTATTTATCGGGTGAGGCATGCCAGTAGCTGGACAACCCACAACATTGATTAAGATTACGGAAGTGTAGCAATATAGGATAGGTACAGAATTGAGTCTTAAACAGCCTGCATTGTTATCGATCAGGTTTATGTCATCTGACCAAAATCATGGTGAGGTAACAAAAAAGAAAATCAAAAAAGCAATACAAGAGTCAAAACAGAGCTCTGTATCGGTTGTTAAATGTATTTAGTAGCTATACTTGGTAATGATAGTTGTGTTTTGTATTGATAAACACGAGGAGAACAGCGACAAGGCGCGTATGAAAACTACTATTTTCTCTTGTCAGCAGACTATACGGTTTTCACGTTAGGCTTGTCAATTATTTTTGTTAAAAAATTCCGATAATCATCTTTTTCTACAAAAAACGAACAAAAAAGCCACTATCTGCAGTCGATAATGGCTTTTTCATATACTTTACTTAAAGCTGTCTTACCAAATTAAGTCAATAAAGCGATGGCTAGTTTTTATACCTATAAGTAAGACTTTTTAATAACAATCGCTCAAGCGCTTATAAATGTTTATCAAGTACTTTAGCCAGCTCAGCTTTTGGCTGTAAGCCCATAACTGAATCTACTTTTTCGCCACCTTTAAAAACAAACAAGGTTGGAATATTACGGATACCAAAGCGGCTGGCAGATTGTGGGTTATGATCAACGTCGACCTTAACGATTTTCACTTTACCTTGGTATTCAGTAGCCAAGTCTTCTAAAATAGGGGCAATCGCTTTACAAGGACCACACCATGTTGCCCAAAAATCAACCAATACCGGCACATCTGATTCTAAAACATCTTTATCAAAATCAGCATCGGTAGTATTTACAATAAGGTCTGACATAATGTTCTCTCTCTTGTTGTATCTTCTTTCTTAGTAAAAAAATGCAAGCAGAGCTTACAAATTAGAGGCTTTAAAGAAGTTAGCATGGATAAAAATTTGCAATTATCTTACCATGTATTTTGCGTATGAAGGCTCGAAAACAGGTTAAATTAATCAACAATTACGTTTAGTACAATAAATCGAAACATAAAGTAACCCGCTTATCGAGTATTAACTTTGCCAGTGGTTATTTCATTTTAGATGGTACTGGGATATTCATTAAACCGTTTTTTTCAAAGTTTACGTCCTGATTAGGTCATTATATGGCGTAAACATTTTTCTTTATTTCGCTCTAATTCAATGCAGTTCATTTAAGACCAATTCCGTTAATAACAATTCACTTAATAATAAGTAGTCATTTATGCCATTTTCCGATGCCGCTATCGATGCGCTCAACCAGCAAGAAATCCAGCATTCGCCCGATTTTTTTAAGACATTTGCAAGAGATATTACGGTTTATGAAGACGATGATATTTGGGTGGTTGATAAGCCAGCAGGGCTGCTAAGTGTGGACGGTAAGACATTAAAGGTAAGCTTGTTGTCTCGACTTGAGCGCGCAAATCCGGCAGTAAAGCTGATTCATCGCTTAGATATGGATACATCAGGACTACTTATTTTTGCAAAAAACGCCACCGCGCAAACGCATATCAGTAAGCAATTTATTGAGCGCATGCCGCAAAAGACTTATCAGGCAAGAGTGTTTGGTAAATGGGAAACTGTGGGCGCGAAGGGCAAGATATCAGTGCCAGTCCGCTATGAGCCTGCGACTAAGCCGCGCCATATTGTGGATTTGGAGTGGGATAAACACGCGCTAACCTTGTATGAAGTATTAGCGCATGAAGAATGTGCAGGGCAGATGGTCACGCGCGTGGCGTTGAAGCCGGTGACCGGACGCAGCCATCAACTGCGTGTGCATATGGTGCATGTCGGTCACGTGATGATTGGCGATCCTATTTATGCGGAAGATAAAGCACTGACCATTGCGCCGCGCCTTAACCTTCATGCTCAGCAACTGCGCCTCAAGCATCCGGTACTGGGTGCGTGGATGAACTGGGAAAGTCCGGTTCCTTTTTAATTAAGTGTCTGGTTAGACTGTATTTATTAACTCTATCTTTTGAACCATGCTGTTTGAGAAGTTATGCTTTGGTTGCATCATTATCAATAAAGGTGCTGACTTGCTTAGTGAGTATTTGCCATAAGGTTTCTTGCGCGCTTCTACTGCCCCATGCATTATGCGGACTAAAAATAACGCGCGGATGGTCTTTCAATGTTAATAAAGGGTCGTCAACAATGATAGGCTCTTGCTCAAAGACGTCGCTGCCATAACCGCTGATTTGTCCATCATGAATGGCATCCGTTAAGGCTTGGCTATCGACAATACCACCACGCGCGACGTTCACGAGAATGGGCTTTTTACCCATTCTGGCAATGGTGTCTTTATTTATCAAATGCTCAGTTTGTTCGTTTAGTGGACAATGCAAGCTAATCACATCTGCACGCGCCAATACCTCATCAAATGCGGTATAGTCAGCGTTACGCGGCATACGCCCTTGATGCTCAGCCCACAATACGGTCATCCCAAAAGCGTGAGCGATGTCTGTCACGCGCTTACCAATCGTGCCAATACCAATAATGCCCAGCGTTTTATCTTCTAAATCGATGAGCGGAATATCAAGCAAGCAAAAATTACCATCATTTTCCCACGTGCCATCAATCACTTTTTGGTGATAATAAATGCCTGCACGCATTGCGTTTAGCATCAACATAAAAGTGTGTTCAGGCACACTTTTTACTGCATAACCTGCGACGTTATATAAGGCAATATTATGAGCGATACAGGCGTCTTGATCGACATTATTCATACCCGTTGCCGTGATTTGAATCAATTTAAGCTTGGGCAGTTTGGCAATCACCTCAGCGCTAATTTTTACTTTATTGGTAAAAATAATTTCCGCATCTTGGCAACGCTCAATAATGATTTGGTCGTCTTGTGGCGTATCATTATGAGTAATATAATCGCTAATCCCTGCCGGTGCTGGCAAGTTAATATCATCTGAAAAAGATCCTTCATCCAAAAATACAGCGCGCATAGCGGCTCCTGATAATAAGTTATTATTTGTGGTTGGTTAATTAGTCGTAAATGATGGTTTATAATTTTATGGGTCATACTGGATTTCACAGATAACTCTTAAAGTGCGCCTACTAATGTAGCACGTCATTATGGTCAAGCACCATTTAGCTTGACGATATTTAAAGTTCTAGCGATTGCAGTTTCAACTATCCTTAATTAATTTCCTTTTAATAACCCACATCTGAAAACTTGCATCTTACTTATCCTTTATAGATAATCGTCATTTTTCCAAAATTTAGTAGTCTATCCAATAGCTTAGATAAATATACTCTTGAAAAAGTAAGTTAGCGCATGCATCTAGCTGCTAACGCTATATAATAGACACGTTTATGCCGTGATTGATTAAATGACGGTTATTACCACTTTTCTTATCATCTGAGTACAAAAGACATCGCCCTATGACTATCTCTGCCGCTGTATTGCATAATTCTGAATTCGCTGTTGGTCAACGCTATTTATCTGATACGGAGTCCGAGCTTGGCTTGGGTGTGGTTGTCGATGTTGACGACCGCTGTGTGCATATCTTATTTCCGCAAAGTGAAGAAACACGGGTCTATGCAAAAAACTCCGCGCCCTTATCGCGCGTGGTATTTAAAGTGGGCGATAGTATTTGCGACCAACAAGGCTTAACCCATACCGTCACTGCTGTTGATGAAGTGATGGGCGTGCTCAAATACAGTGTCGATGGCTATGATAAAGGCATCATGGAAACTCGCCTTGCCGCTAATATTACCTTGGCAAAACCGCTTGAGCGCCTGCTTGCTGGGCGTATCGAGCGTGGCGATTGGTATGAGCTGCGTCAAGATATCTTGCGCATGCAAGCGGCACTTGCTGGTCATCCCCTTAAAGGGTTGATGGGCGCGCGCGTCGATATTATCGAGCATCAGCTGTATATTGCACATGAAGTGGGAAAACGTATCGCCCCACGGGTCTTGCTTGCCGATGAAGTGGGTTTGGGTAAAACCATTGAAGCCGGTTTAATTATTCATCAGCAACTGCTGACTGGTAAAGCGGAACGCGTGCTGATATTAGTACCGGACAGCTTGCAATATCAATGGATGATTGAGCTGCGTCGCCGTTTTAATCTGAATTTTGCACTGTTTGATTTGGTACGTACGGCGGCAATTAAAGAACATGACCCTGAGCAAAATGTCTTTTTAACTGAGCAATGTATGATTGCCGGTATGGATTTATTGCTTGATCATCCTGACTTGTATGACCAAGCGATGGAAGCGGGTTTTGACTTATTGGTCGTTGATGAGGCGCATCATCTGCATTGGGATGAAGAGCGTGGTGGTAATGATAAATATGACTTGATTGCAGATTTTGCCGAAGAAACGCCGGGTGTGATGTTATTAACCGCAACGCCTGAGCAATTGGGCACGCAAAGCCATTTTGCGCGTTTGCGTCTGCTCGATGCCAATCGTTTTGATGATTTAGATGAATTTATTGCCGGACAAGATGCCTTTGCCGAAACTGCCGCGGTTGCTGGCGTGTTAATAGAAGATAAACCATTAAGTGACGGGCAAATTGCGGCGTTATCGGGCTTATTGAATATCAGTCTCGATGAGTTATCTACGATTAATGATGATGAAAAATTACGCACCCATGCGCTCAATGAATTGCTTGACCGTCATGGTACGGGTCGCGTGCTATTCCGTAATACCCGTGAAAGTGTCAAAGGTTTTCATGGTCGTAGCAGTCAGCCGTATCCTTTGCCATTACCTGAAGCATGGATAGACAGCTATCAAACCTGCGGTAAATTGCGTGAGCAGTTGTGGGGCGAAGAAAATCAGCCCGATGGTGGTTGGTTAGAAGATGACCCGCGGGTGCCTTGGTTGATTGATATCCTAAAAGGCGAGCTAAAACACCAAAAGGTATTATTGATTGCCCGTAGTGGTGCAACCGTTGAGAGTTTGGAGGCGGTATTACGTCTGCATGCAGGTATTAAAACCGCGATTTTCACTGAGCAAATGACCTTGCTAGAGCGTGACCAAGCGGCAGCATTTTTTGCGGATAGTGAAGGCGCACAAATTTTATTGTGCTCGGAGATTGGTTCTGAGGGGCGTAATTTCCAGTTTGCAAGCCAGCTAATATTATGGGATTTACCGGCTAATCCTGATACGTTAGAGCAGCGTATTGGTCGCCTAGACCGTATTGGGCAGACGCAAGAAATCACCTTGCATGTGCCATATGTTAAAAGTACAGCGCAGGAGCGGTTATATCAGTGGTATGACAGTGCGCTGAATATTTTTAATCAAATATCGCCAACCGCGCAAAGTGTGCAAGAGCAATATATTGCTGAATTAAAGCCGTTATTAGAAGGTGCGGATACAGCTGAGAATCGGGCGATTATGCAAGAAGTGGTTACTGATGCGCTGGAAACACGTCTCGAGCTTGAAGCCCAACTGCAAGCCGGTCGCGACCGTTTGTTGGAATACAACTCATGTCGCCCACGCGTCGCTGGTCGTATTGCCGACGCCATGCGTGATTTTGACAGCCATAATGTATTGCCAAAGTTCGTTGAGCGCTTTTTAGCGTCGGCGAATATTGAATATAGCGTGCAGCGCGATGGCTCATGGGTGATTGCACCCGTAGACAGTACGGAAATCAGTGAGTATATCGATGGGTTGCCGCTGGGTGACGAAGACGGTATGACCTTAACGTATGAGCGAGAGCTGGCGCTGCAACGTGAAAATATCGAATATATTACTCACGAGCATCCGTTGATGCAGGCAATCTACGAGCTGGCAACCACCAGCACCTTTGGTAATACCACGGTCGCCACGCTAAAAAGTGCTGCCATGCCCCAAGGGATGGTGATGATTGAGGTAAACTTCCGCGTAGAAGCTATCGCCCCAAAACTTCTTAACTTGCCTGCGACCTTATCAACTCAGAACATCCGTGTCTTTATCAGTGAACAAGGGTCAGATTTATCCGCACGTATCAGTGCTGAGATGATTATGCCGCACGTTGAGCGTTTGGATAAAAACCGCGCGCGCCAAGTGATTAAAGTGCGCGGCGATGTAATTGAGAACCGCTATTATGATGCCGAAGAGATTGCCAAAAAACAACTGGCGGATATCGGTGCGCAGGCAAGTGAACGCTTTAGCCAGCAATGGTCTCGTGAAATCAAACGCCTTAAGCATCTACAAACCATCAACCCGAACGTCCGTCCTGAAGAAATTGAGCGTTTAGAACAGTTAAAGGCGCAAGGCGAGCAAGCATTGGCAAACTTATCCTTGGTGCCGGATTCTATTCGGGTACTGGTAGCGGTAAAACCTTAAAGTGTTGAAGCTTTCATTGTTATTATGCTCATAATTTCCTAATTAAAAGGAGGTACTATATAGTACCTCTTTTTTTATATGACTATTTTAGTCAATTGGGCGACATCATAAAGCTCTAACCCAGTCAGTCAAACTAATGCTGGCTCAGTAGCATTCCGTAACTGGTCAAGGCGATAAATATTAGGTAAGATGTTTGATTTTTATTAATAAACGCCTAAGGATAATCGTTTATGAACCCTGCAGTCATGGACGATTTTACTGTTGATAACACATTATTAACGCTAAATAATTTTTGCTATTCTGAACTGTATCGCACTGATATCAGCATGATATGGGATTAAGGATAAAAAATAAGGAAACGTGCTGTCATGTCCGATTACTCGCAACTGATTGATGAACTGCTTGCCACCGTAACGCTCATTGAAGTGAGCCCTGATGTTTTTGAAGGCAAAAGTCATGATTATGTTGGCGTGCGTATCTTTGGCGGACAAGTGCTGGCGCAGGCAATTATGGCAGCGTCGAATACCCTTACTGAAGATAAACCATGTCATTCATTACATGGCTATTTTTTACGGGGTGGCGATATTACTCAGCCAGTGATTTATCAAGTGCGCCGCTTGCGTGATGGACGCAGCTTGTCAGCACGTGAAGTAACAGCAATACAATACAAGCAAGTGAAGGGTCAGCCCCCTGTTGAGCAGGTTATATTTACCATGATGGCGTCATTTGCGCCAATGGAGGAGGGCTTAGAATATCAAGAGGATATGCCTGTTTATCCACCGCCAGAAGATTTACTTGCTGAGCAAGAGTTAAAAGAAGACTATGTTGGTAAGGTGCCAGACGCGCTCAAAGCGCGCTTTATGCGCCGCCGTCATATTGAGATTAAACCCGTTAAACCGCGCGACCCCATTCATCCTGAACCGATGAAACCTAAACAAGCCAACTGGCTACGCATCCGCGAGCTGGGCGCACAGCCGCAAGCCATTCAGCAGGCGCTATTGGCATTTTCATCAGATTTTTATTTGGTAGGGACGGGCTTAATGACGCATGGCGTCAGCTTTATGACCAGTGGGTTACAAGCGGCGAGTATCGACCATTCGATGCATTTTCATCGTCATTTTGATATGAATGAGTGGCTGCTGTATGACATGTGGAGCGATACCACTTCTAATGCAATGGGGCTAAATCATGGTCAGTTTTGGCAAGACGGTAAATTAGTAGCGACCGTACAGCAGGAAGGCTTGATGCGTTTGCGCGTGCCGAAATCTTAATGCCTATCCTTTTATAGCTAAAGTTATAATTAAAAAAAGCGACTCAAAATATATGTTGAGTCGCTTTTTTATATCGGTTTATTAGGTTGTTTTAAGCAATTATGCATAAAGGTTTATTCTAAAATCTTGACCATCGCTCGTGGTAATCCAAGCGTTGCCTGCGCATTTTCAGCGTTTAACCAATTGATATTAATATCCGCAGCTTGCAATGCTTCGGTCAATGTTTGTACTTGCTCAGTATTTACGGTTAATAATTGCGGTGTTAAATACCAATGAAAATGAGTCAGTGAATGTTTAATCGGTGCATCGTCCAATAAAGTTTTATTGATAGCTGTTGCGACCAATTTATTCTTATTTAGCCATTCATTAATGATTTGCTCAGCGGTGGTAAATTCTACCTCGTATAATTTTTCGTTGCTTGCTACTGTTAAAGGCTTTTCATCAAAAGCTTCTGTCTGTTTAGTAATAGTTTTAACTTTGACGTTGCCACTTGTTTTTTCGATAAACTCCAGTGGTAAGCTCCATAATCCACCCCAAATACCATTATCAGGGCGTTGTAGCCATAATATCTCGCCATCCGCATTTTGAATCAGTAACGCATTGCTAAATTTGCTAGGCTTGGGCTGTTTTTTAGCTTTTACTGGATACTCTTCTTCGCGATTTTGCGCATGTGCCAAGCAATCGTCTTGTAATGGACATAATAAGCAAGCAGGTTTGCGCCTTGTACATAAGGTTGCGCCCATATCCATTATGGCTTGGGCGAACAATCCTGAATTCTCTGTTGGGGTTAAACGCTCCGCCAATGCCCATAATTCTTTAGTGGTTGCGGACTTAGTAATATCACCGTCAATGGCTGCCCAGCGTGTCAATACTCGCTTAACATTGCCATCGCAAATGACGCCATAACGGTGCAAGCCCATCGCCATAATCGCACCTGCGGTTGATGGCCCCACACCAGATATAGCTTCCCATCCTGCCAAGGTCTGCGGAAAATCGCCAGTTTCATCAATCACGGTAACCAACTGCTTCGCGCCCTTATGCAAATTTCGCGCCCGCGCATAATAACCCAATCCCGCCCAATGTTCTGCGACCGCATCCCATTCTGCTGCGGCTAAATCTTGCACGATTGGAAAGCTGTCCATAAAACGTGCAAAGTAGGGCAGCACAGTAGTGACTTGGGTTTGCTGTAGCATGACTTCTGATAGCCAAACGATATAAGGATTGGGCGTGTCGGTCTGGTGTTGTTGCCACGGTAAATCATGGCGACCGTTATCGGTAAACCAAGCGAGAAGACGCAGGGCGAAGGTGTCAAAGTTAGTGTCGGTATGGGCAAACGTAGCGATGGCTGTCATAAGCAGTAGGCAAGCAATTTAAAAGTATGCGGATTATATGAGGGTCGCACGGTAGGATTAAAGGCATTAGCGATAGATACTGTCTAAAGTTTCTCCGGTAGCATTTTTCCATTCAATCCAACCATTTGTAGAACGCCCTGATACTAGTGCGCTAGCGCCACTGGGTGTTTTAAACAGTTGGTTTTCAGTCAATTTATAGCTTTTGTCATTTACTGCGATTAATTTACCACTACTCAGTAAACCCTCTTTTAACCTAATTATAAATGGTGGCGCTGATGTTACTTGCGCTTTTCGTATCAAAGACCCTGCTAATATCACAAAACCATCGTCGTCATAGTAGCCTTGAGCATCGCCATCTTTAACCTTGTAGTAAAATAATGGCGGTGCAAGCTCGATAGTAGGTATCTCTATTTTTGTTGTAGCCTGATTGGCAGTGTTAACAATAGACGCCAATTCAGCACGGTAAATTTTATGCTCATTAATATTTAAGGTTTCAAATATGGGTTGCCCCATCGTTGATAATAAAATACTTAATGTATGAAATAATTCTTCACAATCTGCTTTGAGCGGGGCAGGCGTGTGAGGTAATGAGCCATTATTACCATTTAATAACTCGTAGCGGGCTGCCTGTTTTGCTGTTTCAATAGCTTTGTATTCTAAGTAAAGAGCATGAGTTTGAGTAATAGTGTTATTGGTTGATAGCATCACAAAAGCACGCTCCCAAAAATCTTTCTTCAGGTTGTGCTGTTGAATACGATTACGCAACTCACCTGACTGTCCAATGTATAACTGCGGTAATCCGTTTAATTCACTACTTCCTACCAAAAAATACAAACCAACTTGAGCTGAATCTTCCATGGTTAAGAATTCTTTCATATGAACTCTAGGCACTTCGATAAGACGAGCAGTTCTAGTAGTCATTTCAGCACTACGGATACCGCGTGGATTACCCGTTGGTAAGAAGATTTGAATCGTTTTTGCAGATGGGGTCATGGACAGCCTGTGTTAATTGAAAAACAGTTCTAAAATTTCTCATAATGTTAAACAGAAAAACAAAAACCTACTTCCGATTCTTCCGCGTCTTTAAGCGACGCAAGCGTTTTTCTTCTTCCTTAGCCACTCTTTTTTCTTCAAGGGCAATGCGTTGTTCCGCAACAACGGCTTCTTCCGCTTCACGCATAGTAGGGGTTTCCAGACTGATGCGCCCAATCGTACCACTGCGCAGCTCATTGACAAGGATTTCTGACATGCGGTAAATATCAACGACACCGCCTTTCTTCAATAACCCTCGATTGCGCCCTGCGATTTCAAAGAACTCTCCATCTGTCTTGGGTAATTGTTCAATTTTATAACGCTCTTTTAACAGCTCAGGATACGCCTGCAACAAATATTCAGCGGTATAACCAGCAACATCATCAAAATCAAATGCTGTATCACGAATACCGCCCGTTGCCGCCAAGCGATAACCTGAATTGGCGTTTTCCACTTTTGGCCACAGCATACCGGGCGTGTCATACAGCATGATGCCACCATCAAGTTTAATCAGCTGCTGCGACTTGGTGACGGCAGGCTCATTGCCCGTTCTGGCAACGGCGCGACCGGCTAAAGTATTAATCAACGTCGATTTACCGACGTTTGGAATACCCAAAATCATCGCTTTAATCTGTCTGCCTGATTCGGCTTTATTGGGCATGAGTTTTTTGCAAAGCTCAATAATACGGTGTACGTCTGCCGCTTTATTGTCATCAAAAGCCAGTGCTTTGACACCATCTTCTTGTTCAAAATAATCCATCCATGCTTGCGTCATCTCAGGATCGGCAAGGTCGGCTTTATTTAAAATTTTAATCACCGGCTTGTCACCGCGCAGGGTGGCGACCATCGGGTTTTCACTGCTATACGGAATGCGCGCATCGAGCACTTCGATAATCACGTCCATTTGCGGCATGATTTCTTTGACTTCATTGCGCGCTTTGTTCATGTGTCCGGGGAACCACTGAATATTCGCTCTCGTATCCATTTGCTGTTATAACCTTTTATTCATAAAATAGGATGCTAAAAAGTGACAATGCGTCGCTTTAAGCAATGACGTTCAGTTTACTACATAAGCCACGTACTGATGCTAAAAAGTAAGGATGCGAAAAAGTGCTCCCGCTACAACTTTAGTTTGTCTCAATGAGAAATGATTATTCTGGTAGTTTTGCAGTCTCATCATGCACAGGCGGCAACGGCGCTAAATAGCCAATCAGTGAAATCAAACTGCCTGCACCAAGGAAAGAAATTACTCGCCAAATCGCTTCTGTCTGTGATAAATCAACTAAAACCAGTTTTAAGACTACAATACCCAATAAGCCAATGCCCATAAACCACAGCGCGCGCTGCCAATAGCGACTGGCGATAATGGTGGCGAACAATGCCAGCAGCGTCCATAAAATAGTCAGACCCGTTTGCACTTGCTCGCTGTCCCATGCGTTGCCCGTATTACTATAACCAGTATTATTGTACAAATTACCAATCCATAACGGCGTATCAATAAAGGCGTGCAACGTTCTGACCAACATACTAGAGACTATCCAAAAACCAATCAGGGTCAACACAATCAGTAACGTGTCGCTTTTGCGAATGGCGGTGAATAGATTTTGCTGTTGCATGCCACGTTGACGCAATAAATACACGCCCAGTCCGTAAAATACTACCAGCCATAACGTCACATCATATAAGTTGAATAATGGGAAATAAGGCAGTCCCCAAATAACGCCATCGTAGGTAAAGTTGGTACAAATTACCCAGCCCAAGGTTAATGGTACAAATATTTTGGCGCTATTAAGTAGTGCTTCTTGCCAATTAAACCAGTAGAGCGTGCGCCCTGAAGAAGAACTTTCCGTCTGATTATAATTTTGCTGACGGTATGTTAACCACAGTCCAGTCAGCATGAGCGCAATAGGCACAAGGATAGTGACCACGCCTTTTGAATCCGGTAATTTATAATGTACCAATTCGGCAATAATGATAATGCCCGTGCAAAGCCAACTGGCGCTATCGTAGCTTTTCAATTCTGCACCGCTATCGTTATCTTTATTGGTATAGCCATGCCATGTTTTTAACCATAATTGACCAAACACTAGCCAGCCGATGATTAAAGTTATAAATATTGACCAATAAAAGCTTTTCCATTGATAGCCGAATTCATACTTTTGCGGCAGTTGAAATAGTAGCATGGTATAAAATAACAGCAGCAAACCATGGCTAAATTGCCTGACCTCACGCCACGGACGGTATTGATTTACGGCATAATAAAGGATAAGACTGGTTAACGTTGCCAATGCAATCAGCGCCGTCGTTGCCAATTGCCAACTGGCAAACCATTCATCAAAATCGATTATCAATACGTATAGCAACCAACCCATCGCGGTAAGCGTCAACAAGCGTATTAAAGCGGGACGTTGCCAAATGAGTTTAAACGTCACGCTTTGGCTATTAATACTAGCAAGCCATTGCTGAGCGGCGGTGTCACTGATGCCTAAAGCTTTGGCATAATCTGATAATGTGTGATGGTCATTCAGTGAGTTTTGGGGTTTATCAGAAGCAATTGTTAGGTTTTGAATCTCTAAAGCAGGCGAATTGCCGGCACGTAAAATAAAGACGCTGGCAACGGCACTGATGGCAGAAATCGTTAAAGCGAGTGTTGGATAATGGTCGATGCCCATGAAGTTATTCAATAACATAGCAACACTAACGAGCTGCAATATTAAACCCAATAATACCGACCACGCCCGCAGTGAGCGACGCCCAAACCATACCAGCGCTAAGCCCTGTACCGACCAGCTAAAGGCAATCCACTCTGCATCTAATGCCAGCGGAATCACCAAGGCTAAAAAGCCAAAACCTAATGCCAGCATTCCTTCCGTAATTAACGCATAACGCTGACTGCGCTGAATAAATGTCCAACCAAGTCCCAAGTATACCGCCGCTAAAATGGCACTGGTTAAGGTTAAAGCGTGTTCAATATCATGCAGTAATGCTGAAAATAACCCAAATGCCAATAATGGTACGGAGAACAGCAGCCCGATATCAATGGGAAACACATAGCTGTTGTGCTGACTTTTGCTATCAATAATTTGCTCATTATTGCTGGCAGTAATGGCATGAACGGTAGCGACTTCATTGTCATCGTTATAAGCAATGATTTGCTGGGCATAGCGGATGACGACGAATAAATAAAGTATAACGTGTAGCGCCACGAGCAACGTCAACGTCCAGCGCTGATTAGCAATGATTGCCGTTAAGCTTTCAGTCAATCCCCAATAATATGCCAGCCCAAACGTCACGCCCGCACCGAATAAATTGAGCACCTTCCATGGACGATAATGAGCGATAACAGCAATGGTCACGTTTAATAATAAGTAATAGCTAAATAATGCCGTTAAACTGCCCGTATCTTGACTGGTCAAAATGGGCGCAAAAAATCCACCGGATAATGCCATTAATGCCAAAGGAAACGCGTTTTGACGCACGGCTAACGCTACTGTGATTGCTGATATTATTCCCAATGTTAAAAAGCTGGGCAGACTACTCATCACCTGATAAACGCTATAAGCAAAAAAAGTGGTTAAATAAGCGGTTGCCAGTCCTGCGCCTTGCAATGTAATACCGTACGCAAAGCGCTTGGGTGCAAGTTTGAATCCCAGTCCGGCAAGTGCCACCCCTGCCACCCCAATCGCTGATAACTTAATACCAATCGGAATCTCGATATATTCACTAAGCAAGCGTAATAACAACACCACGCCAACCAATAACACTAAGACCCCGACACGCACGACCAAATTACCGCCCAAAAACCAGTTTTGTACAGAATGAAAAAGGGAGGTGACGATAGGAACTGAGCGCTCGTCAGGCTCTATCAGTGCAGTATTTATTTTATCGCTTAAAGGCTGATTTTCAGGCACGAGTGGTTGCGTTGCAGGCGATGATACAAGATTATTTGATAGAGGGTTAGATGTTGAGTCATCAAGCGGTAACGGTGGCGGCATTGACATTGCTGTTGAAGACACTAAATTTTCAATGGGTAAGTCAGTGTCAAATATGCTTTTTATAGCAGTAGTATTTATCGCAGAATTTTTTTCTACAGTAGATTCGTTGAGTGCGCTATCGGCTACAGAGTGAGCAGATACGGAGTGTTGAGTTGAGCTTGCATTTTCCTTTTTTTGCTCAATTATTTGCTGTTCAAGCTTGCTCTTTAACTGCGTCATATCTTGCCGCAATTGTGCCAGTTGCTGATGCAGCCTAATATAAAGGGCAATCATAATTACTAGTAAGGTAATCACTACTAGCCAGCCTAAAGAACCCATCAAAAAATATAGCATCATCCCCACTCAATCTGTCTGTCCATTGAGTGATAATGACGCTATTTGGTTCTAAGCACAAGAGTGACGCGTCCAGCGCGCCACATTTATACCTATCTGCGCTTATTGAAAATGTATCTATAAAGCTTATTTAACCTAAATTAGCTTTCATAAATTCCAGCATATTGTCCCAGCTTTGTTTCGCTGCGGCTTCGTTATAACCTAAATCTACGCCATTTTTGGCAGCGCGTTCATCAGCTTGTGGATTGGTAAATCCGTGCTTCGCGCCGTCATAGACATCAATAGTATAGTCAACATCAGCGCCATCCAGTTCTGCTTTGAGCCCTTCAATAGCCTCCATCGATACCATCGAATCATCGCGACCATGTGCTACCAAAACTTTGGCAGTGAACTTCTCATCAGCAGGCTGCTTAGGTGATGGATTGCCGTGGAAAGTAGCAACGGCTTTTAAAGGCATGCCTTCGCGCGCCATATCAAGGACGATTTTGCCACCAAAACAAAAACCGATTGCACCTAAGTTATCACCGTCAACGGCAAGTTGATCGCTAAAATCATTAAGAATCAAACGGCAACGTGCCATCAGCATATCTGGGTCTTCTAGTACTTGCTCCATCCATATATTGGCTTGCGCAGCATCTGAGGTTAGTTTGCCTTCACCGTAGACATCCATAGCGACTGCGGCATAACCGGCTTTTGCCAAACGTTCGGTAGTATTTTTTGGGTGCTCGACCACGCCCCACCATTCTGGTGCCACTAAAATACCGGCTACGAGTTTATCGTCAGCAGCGTTTTCTGGTAATGCCACGTAGCTGATAAGTTGTACACCATTTTCGGTGGTGCTAATAAGTTCAAAGGTCTTAATTGACATAATAGTGTCCTTGTTATAGTTGAAGTTTTTTTAGATTGAGTATTATTGGTTTATATTTATTAATAACGCGTCATTTACTTACCAGTACTAATATTTACCCGTACTACCATAACGCCCAACTTCTGCAAAAACAGCTATAATACTGTAACGCTCTTTATCAATATGCGACGCAACTTTATGACTTTAAATTTATTAAATAACGATAAATCCGGCTTAAATGTCGATACAGACACGCCTTTATTATCTGAAAATGACGCGACGGAATCCCTGCGTCCGCAATTTTGGTCGCGCTATACGTTAGCGGAATTAAACCCTAGCGAGTGGGAAGCTTTATGTGATGGCTGCGGTAGCTGCTGCCTGATTAAATATATCGACGAAGATGAAGATGGCAACGTGGATGAAAGTCTGGTCGAGTATACCGATGTGACTTGTCAGCTTATGGACTGCGCGACGGGCTATTGCAGGCATTACGCGACTCGCCAAGAGCACGTACCAGATTGTATTCAGCTGACGATTAATAATCTGCCCAATATGATGTGGCTACCGTCGCACTGCGCTTATAAGCGCTTATATAAAGGGCAAAACTTGCCAAGCTGGCATTTATTGTTAACCCAAGATGCAGTGGCAACCCAGCAACAAATGCGCGCAGCTAATGTCGGTGTGGCAGGGCGCTGCGTGACTGAAATCGGGATGGATGATGAAGAGATGGAGACGCGCGTGGTTAATTGGGTACAGCCGTAGCTTATTATTTGTTTAAATAAAGTCTTATTATCCAAGGATAAGGATATGTCTCAAAATTATTTAGAAATAAGTGCTTTAAAAGTCAGTCTCATATTAGGGGCTGCATTTTTATTAAGCAGTTGCTCAAATATTTCTCCTTTGACCAAATCTAACATCTCTACCAATCAAACGGCTCAAGCCCTACCGACAAAGGGTACACCATTACCTGTATCCGCTATTAAACCAGCTGCTTTTGTTGTCGATTGGCAAAAGATAGAGGCAATTGCAGATAAAAAATATCAAGACGAGCCATTGGCTGATTATTATTTTAATATTTTATCTAAAGAAGAAAGGAATGGAGCGCCTTGGTTTTATGCGCAAGACTTTAATGTCTCTATTGAAGAGGCGCAGCGCCGATTATTATTGCAAGGGATTAGCTCACCACTGATTGAAGCGATTGCAGAACACTTGGGCACGACGATTGCGGCAATTTATTATGATAATAATGACGCCAATGAGTATGCGATTAAGGTGACGACACTGAGTATGGTAAAAGCTGTCCCGCCAAAATACGTGTATCATTTTAAGCAAAAGGAGTTTAAAGACTACTCGTTTCCTATTTATATCCAAGCGAGTAGTGATAAAAAGCATCAGCAAATTTTTGCATTGCAAGAAAAAGCGTGGCCTGAGATATTAAAGCGTTATCCAGACACTCAAAGTATTGGTTTTAGCCCAATGACCAATACTATTAATGTGCGCATTTATCGCAAAACAACGGATGAAGCTGAACGCCAACGTATAGAAGTTGAGTTGACGCAGCTTGTCGGTCATCCAGTAGTGGTTGAATTTATGAAAAATCGAATCACGACGCTATAAAGTGAGCAGTTTGTTATTTACCCTTTAATACTTAATGAGGATTCACCCGTATCGCATGAGAATCAGCCAATGGCGGAATAGGAATACCTTGGCGAATTTGCATTGAAAAATCGCTGCCATGAATGTCATTGCTTTTGCCATTGTCAAAGCCTTTCACTTTCGGGTTAATATGCGCCTGCTCATACCATTTATCCATTGTCCACGGTTGAGCGTCTGTCTCTGGCGCTGCATCTAACATACCAATGTCGTGGAGATAATTGGGCAACCAACCGGATACCCAAATCCGATAATCCCACGGCAAGCGCTCACCGCTGACAATACGCGCCATATAAAAGATAATATTGGTACAATTGCTGGTTAAGGTGTTATACCAAGCGGGTTTTGCATTGAGCTCATCTGCTGCGGTCAAATACGACTCAAATAACGACTGCACTTCACGCTGATGCAAATGGCTTATAGGAAATAAATACACCTGCTCACCGCGCGCATTACTGCGCGTGTAAATGATATCACGCTCCTCTGAGGCAATCAGGCTCAGCTCATAACGCTTAAAAAATCCGCCTAGCGCCGAAAAAGTTTCGCCATTTTCTTTACGAATCTCTAGCGAAAACGACAGCGGACGGTCATCTTCAAAGCGGAAACTTACCAACGTATGGGCAATCAATGGTCCCATCCAATATGAATTAATCACATCAACACCGGACAGTTTACTCATATCGACGGTACGCGTTTCCCAACGTTCTGTTGTCTCGTCGCCTGTCTGCCAATCAAAATTACGCACATTAGTGAAAGTCACCAAATCTGAATTATTGGCATCGCGCGTATAGCTTAATACTTGAGACACTTCTGGCTTCCAGTCGCGTTGTTGTTGCGGCGTGATAGACATAAACCAGCCTGCGCCAAGCAGCCAAACGGTTGCATATAGCCCAGTCAGCCACTTAACCGCCGTACCTTTTTTATCGTTAAAAAGTTTAGGGGAAAACTGCTTGGGTAAATAGCGCACAGTAAGCAATGCGATTAATAAACCAACAATAACCGTCGTTGCAAACCATGTCAGCGGACGACTTACGCCAAGCTGATACCAAATCGCCATTAATAACCAAACGGCAGATAACATAAGCCCCAATATAATAAAAAATTGTAGAAGATAGTGTCGCCATGAACGCAGCCACGAATGTCGCTTATGTATACCGTTTTGATGAGTGGATACGAGCGATTGATTCTCAATACGTTTTTTGAATAGGCGCGAGATAAGGGAACGAGGGGACATAAGGCTCAGTGCTATCATAATGCGGTGAATAAGGATTTTGACCATAGCAAAGTTTGGCACACACTGACAATACAATTTGGATAAATTTGTCGTTGAATGTCGAGTAAGCTTGCGATAAAGTGAAGCTAATTTAAACCGCTTTATTTATTTTTTATCGTTAATACTGCTGTTTTATTTATGGTTTTTATCTCCATATATCAGGCTGCGTATTATTTTAATCACTGTTTTAATGACTATTAACTAAAGAGGTTAACTCACACCACCATGTCTGACGACACTCCCAGCCCGAGTAGTTGGTCGATGCGCGGCTTAAAACGCTGGCTATCGACCGCCCCCGAAACCCGTGACGAACTGATTAGTCTTGTGCAGCAATCGCGTCAATTTTTAGAGCCTGATACGGTAGATATGTTAGAAGGCGTGCTTGATTTGCCAGCGACCCAAGTTCGCGAAATCATGACACCGCGTCCGCAAGTTGTTGGACTGCATGAAAGTACCAGCCTTGCAGAAGTGATGGATATCATTCTTGAAACCACTCATTCGCGCTATCCCGTGTTTGATAGCCAAGATGATGATGCGGTCATTGGTATCTTGCTTGCTAAAGACTTGATACCGCTCCTAGTGCACATGGTGCGCGACGAAGACGATAAAATTGAGAGTAAACGCCTAAAAGATTTGGTGCGCCAGCCGCTGTATATCAGTGAAACTGCGCGCTCTGATACTTTATTACGCTCGTTACAGCGCACTCAAGTCCATATGGCAGTAGTCATCGATGAATTTGGTAATTTTGCTGGTATCGTGACCATGGAAGATTTGCTCGAGGAGATTGTCGGCGACATTGTTGATGAGCACGATGACTTTGATGAAGACAGTGATATTAATAATATCGTTATTCATCCAGAAAAGCCCAATACGTGGCGGGTACAAGCCTCTACCGTGATTGAAGACTGTAATGATGAGTTGGGCAGCCATTTTGATGATACCGATGTCGATACCATGGGCGGGCTGGTCATGCAAACGCTTGGTCATGTGGGCGATTTGGAAGGCGAGAGTGTCACGATTAATGACTGGCAAATTACGGTCACTGATGTTGAAGGTCGCTTTATTCAGAATTTAGAGCTGACCAAAGTAATGCCTGAACAACATCATCTTATCGGCAGTCATTAACTGGTGAGGTGATAAGTAAGTATCTAGAACTTATCTAACATCTATCTAATAAAAACACGGCTACGGTCGTGTTTTTTTATGGCTGCTATTTGGACAATGTAAGCGGTCACATGCAAGCGTTCTGATGCAAATGGCGCTAACAAATGGCGCTGGCTAGTGACACTAGCAAGTAACACGAGCCAGCAATTTTCCCCATTTTTTAGCACAGGCTGTTATGATAGGCGGGTTTAATTTTGAGAGACTTATTTACCAGTAAAATCATCTTTAAAGAAATCCTTACAGTAAGTTAAGAGGCGTGATTTAGCGGTAATAAGCAGGTCTTAAAAGTTGATAAATTTGGATAATTGTTATTTGGATAACTGCTATGCGCCTGACTACGGCTGATTTACAAAAACGTTTGAACCCGAATAAAAATACTGCGCGTCCCTTTGCGATTACTTTACTGCTGGCTTTTGCTGCGGGGGCGATATTTTTATGGGCATTAGCACCGTATGGCTTTTGGCCGTTAGCCGTGGTGTCGCCAGCGCTATTGTATGCGCTGTTATTGCCTGAGATGAGTGGCAAGCGTGCCTTTTTTATTGGTGAGGCTTACGGTACGGGGCTATGGTGTGTTGGCGCATTTTGGTTATATACCTCAATCCATGATTATGGCGATACGCCTGCGTGGCTGGCGCTGATTATGATTGCGCTCATGGGTCTTGGGATGGGTCTTTTTCATGGCTTTTTGGCGCTGGTATTTAACCGTGTGGTTGGCAAGCAGCCATTATCATTTGCTGCGCTGTGGATATTGCAAGAGTGGCTAAAAACGTGGCTGTTTACTGGCTTTCCGTGGTTGTTCGTCGGCTATGCCTTTACCGAACAGCGCTGGTTATCTTCGCTTGCGCCCGTCGCTGGTGTATTTGCCATCTCATTTGTAGCGGTATTATTTGGCGCAAGTTTGGTTGAGTTGTTCCGTCGTCGCGGCGGTTATATGCTCGCCTCGCTCGCATTATTGGTTATCAGTGTTTCGCTATGGCTGATTAATCCGCAGTGGACGAAGCCAAAAGGCACGCCGGATTTATCGGTATCGCTCATTCAAGGTAATATCCCGCAGGATTTAAAATGGCTAACTGAATATCAAATAGAAACCCTTAAAATCTATGCTAATTTGACGCGTGATGAATGGGGGCGTGATATTGTTCTGTGGCCTGAGTCGTCTATTCCGATGTTCCAAGATGAAGCAGTGGGCTTTATTAATGAAATGGTAAAAATGGCAAAAGCCACCAATACCACTTGGATAACCGGTATTCCATATAAAGATGAAGCGGCATTTAATACTAAAACCGATAAGTATCCACCGTTTTATAACAGTGTGATTGCCCTCGGCGCTCAAGCGGATGGCTTATATAAAAAGCAGCGTCTGGTGCCCTTTGGTGAATATATTCCCTTTGAAGGGATGTTTGATATCTTGCCCAATCTAGCGGGTAGCCAAGATATTATGAGCTACAGTCGCGGTAGGGATAACCAGTCACCGCTACAGGTGCGCGGTCATAATTTGGGTGCTGCCATATGTTATGAGGTAGCTTATCCTGATACCACGCGCAAAAATGCCATTGGTACGGATTTTTTATTGACCATCTCGAATGATGCATGGTTTGGTACCTCAGCAGGTCCCTTGCAACATCTGCAAATGGTACAAATGCGCGCCTTAGAAAACGGACGCTGGTTTATGCGTGCGACCAATACCGGCGTGACCGCCATCATTGACCATCAAGGTCATATCGTAAAACGCTTGCCACAGTTTGAACGCACTGTTCTGCGCGGTAATATTCAAGCGCGCGTCGGTAATACGCCGTTTATGAGTCTGGGTCACTATCCGATTTTAATCCTTATCGCCTTGCTACTGTTATTAAGTTATCTTGGTAAACGTGCCAGCGCACGAGCGAATATAGGACGTTAATACGGTACATCACATGCTTTTCATAAAAGTGTGATAATAAACCCTTTAAATAGTTAAGGGTTTTAACAAAACGGTATAAATTGCGATATAATAGGTTAAAATTTTACATATTTTTTGTGCAAGGTGGATCAGGTATGTCAGAACATATTGTCGAAAACAACCCTAAAAGAGAGTTTATGTTTGCCTTGGGCGGCGTTGGCTTATTTTTAGCAATCGTTTTACTGATTGGCGTTTCAGGATTCTTACGTCCTGCCGGTGAGCACATTACAGCGAAAACAGCTGAAGAAGCACCCGTAGCTACAGCGGCAGTCCCTGCTGCTAGTACTGATGCTGCCACTACTGATGCTGTCGCTGAACCAGCAGCAACCGAGGCAACTCCTGCAACTGAAGCTGCTCCTGCCGCTGATAAAGTAGCAACGCCTGCTGCCGACGCAGCTGCTACAGATAAAGCTGAAGCGCCTGCTGCTAATGCAGACAGTACAGCTAAAGCAGATGAAGAAACAGTAGAACCTGCTGAAGCTGATAAAGCCGCAACTGCTAAGTAGTAGCGCTTATCGCATCGTCAGTATAATGTATTGAAGGTAAATTATACTGACACTTTGCTAAATAGCGAATGGTGCGGAAAACCTAAGACGACGTTTTAGACGGCTACTATAAGCCGTCTTTATCGTTGGTAAAGTTTTCTCAAATGAGATTATCATTACCGTTATGGTTGCTTTTAACGTATTTATTAGTCTGTACTTATTAATAAAAAGCCCGCTATCATGTTTTGATGGCGGGCTTTTTTGTAGGCGTCATTGATAAGGGAGACGACTAAAGCTACCCAGCTGGTATCCATTTTTTTCTTTACATGCTTATAGTCAAGTGAAACAATAACCAGCATTTGTGACTGCCCGTGAGTATTATCAAGGGTTTGGTTGTTATTGAGCGCTATATAAAGGAATGATTTATGAGTACGGAATCACAGTCAGAAGTTAGCGCTGCTGAACTAGCGGCGCTGGAAAATGGATTTATGGGACATCCAAAACCACTACGACCGTTATTTTTCACCGAGATGTGGGAGCGCTTTTCTTATTACAGTATTCGCCCGCTGTTGGTACTTTTTATGGTGGCAACCGTTGGTAGTGGCGGTTTTGGCTTCGATGAAGCCACTGCGTCAGCTATCTATGGTATTTTTGCCGGTTCCCTTTATTTAGCTGCCGTTCCCGGCGGTTGGCTTGCGGATAATTGGCTTGGTCAAGAGCGTGCACTATGGTGGGGCAGTATTATTATTGCATTGGGTCATTTGTGCATTGCGCTATCAGCGATGTTCGGTATGACGCTATTTTTCGTCGGTCTAATCTGCATTGTCCTTGGTTCAGGCTTATTTAAAACCTGTATCTCGGTGATGGTGGGTGCGTTATATCCCAAAGGGGATTCGCGCCGTGATGGCGGTTTTACCTTATTCTATATGGGTATCAATATTGGCGCGTTATTAGCGGCACTTATCGTTGGCGTGTTTAAAGAAAAAGGTATGTGGCATGTTGGCTTTGGGGTCGGCGGTCTTGGTATGTTGGTCTCTTTATTGATATACCGTTTTTCAGCCAAAAAAACTTTAAATCATTATGCTCGCGCCAAAAATATTAAACCGGAATGGGAACATTCAAATGATCGTTTTAGCAACGTCGGTCGTTGGGTAACCGGCTTTATTGCCTTACTAGCGCTTATTGTGGTTTTAGTAGCGACGGGTATCATGCCATTTGCGCCTGAGATGGTGGCAGAGTATATGACCTATATTATTGCTGCCGTCGTTCTGTTGTATTTTGTGGTTATGTTCCTCTCGCGTCGTCTCGATAAAACCGACAAGTTACGCTTATTGACCTGTTTGATTCTGATTATTGGCTCAACGCTATTTTGGTCAAGCTTTGAGCAGCAACCGACGTCGTTTAACTTGTTTGCTGATAATTATACTGATTTGAATGTTTTAGGCTTTGAGATACCCAGTATTTGGTTTCAATCGTTAAATCCGCTGTTTATTTTACTATTAGCCCCCATTGCTAGTATTATTTGGGTCAAGCTTGGCAATCGTGGGCTTGAACCAAACAGTATGACCAAGTTTGCACTGGGCATGCTATTAGCGGCGGCAGGTTTTGCCTTGATGATATTTGCCTCTAAAAGTATTTTGACCAATGAAGGCGGCTTGGCGTCACCCTTATGGTTGGTCGGCAGTTTATTTCTGCTAACTCTTGGTGAATTAGCACTCAGTCCAGTTGGGCTATCGGCAATGACCAAACTTGCGCCAAAAGGAATGCAAGGTCAGATGATGGGGCTGTTTTTTGCTTCTGTGGCGCTGGGTAACTTAGTTGCTGCCTTTTTTGGTGGTCACGTGTCCGCGGATAAAATTGAAGGGTTGCCTGGTTTATTCACCACCATGACGGCATTTTTAGTTGCTACTGCGATTTTACTTCTTGTCTTATCGAAGCCCATTAATAATATGCTCAAAAAGAGTGAGCAAGCGGATCAGCTCAGTCAGTAATAATGCATAAATAAGATACTTATCCATGAACATTTCTAAGACGTGTTACCATTATCGGTAGCACGTTTTTGCTATTAGCGATGCAAATAGTATCAATAAACCATTGAAAACGGATACTTTGCCCAAACATCGTATGATACGTTTTTAGAAAAATGATAATAGTAGTGCTCTATCGAAAAAATATCATTTTATTAACCTAATTGTTTTATTAAAGTAATAGTATTGCTATATAGCACTTTCGCTTTTGATACTGTAAAGCTAAGCCAAACATCTAGTCCAAGTAATATCTTCAAGCAATACTTCTAAGCAATCAATAAGGAATACCCCAATGAATAAGCAAAACATTCATGATCGCATCAGTAAGCTACGTCAAGCGTTGGTCGAGCAAGACTTGACTGCCATCATTGTTCCATCAGCTGATCCTCATTTATCTGAATATTTGCCGGAATATTGGCAAGCGCGCCTATGGTTATCAGGGTTTACTGGTTCAGTTGGGACGTTGGTGGTGACCGCTGATTTTGCAGGATTATGGACAGACAGTCGTTATTGGGTACATGCAGCAGCGCAATTAGAAGACACAGGCATTAGCTTGGAAAAACTTGCACCCGGTCAGCCAAATCATATTGATTGGCTAGCGGCAAATTTGCAAGAAGGGGATAGCGTGGCAGTCGATGGCAATGTCTTGTCAATTGCTGAGCAAGACCGTCTGTTAAGTGCTTTTGATGACAATGAGATTACATTAATAACCGACCGTGATGTGCTTGCCGATATTTGGAGCGATCGTCCAGCATTACCCGTTGCCCAATTGTATGAGCATAACGCTCAATTTGTTGCGCAGTCGGCAGCTAAAAAGCTTGCTGCGGTTCGAGATGGCATGGCAAAAGCAGGCGCGACGCACCATCTGTTATCAAGCTTAGATGATATTGCCTGGCTGACCAATCTGCGCGGTGCAGATGTGGATTACAATCCGGTATTTTTAGCGCATATGCTCATTGATGCTAAAGATGCGACATTATTTATTGATAATAATAAAGTCAGCTCAGAGATTGCACAACGCTTGCAAAATAATGGTTTTACCCTTGCAGATTATGAGGCGATACAGGATGCTTTAGGCGCACTGACGCCTGATGATTTATTATTATTAGACCCAAGTAAAGTGGCGGTTGGCACGTTATCAAAAATGGTCGATGACGTCGGCTTCATTGAGAAAATGGCTCCCAGTACCTTGCTAAAATCAGTCAAAGCTGATGCTGATGTTGATCATGTCCGTGAAGCAATGCGCCAAGATGGGGCGGCATTATGCGAATTTTTTGCGACATTTGAGCAGCGTTTAGCAGACGGTGAGCGCTTAAGTGAATTAGACGTGGATAGTATGCTGATTGACGTCCGTAGCAAGCAACCGCATTATGTCTCGCCGAGCTTTCCAACGATTGCCGGTTTTAATGAAAATGGTGCGTTACCGCATTATCGTGCTACGTCAGAGAATTTTAGCTATCTAGATGTGAATGAAGGCGAAGGCGGCTTGTTACTCATTGATTCAGGCGCACAATATCAAAATGGTACTACGGATATTACGCGTGTGGTCGGTATCGGACAGGTAAATGACGAGCATAAACGCGACTTTACCACGGTGTTAAAAGCGCATATTGCCTTAGCAAAAGCACATTTTCCTGATGGTATTGCCTCACCACTGATTGATGCGATTTGCCGCGCCCCACTTTGGCAAGCGCAGATGGATTATGGACATGGCACTGGTCACGGCGTTGGCTACTTTTTGAATGTGCATGAAGGTCCACAAGTGATTGCCTATAGCGCCAGCATGCCAAAAGAGCGCGCGATGAAAGCCGGTATGATTTCAAGTAATGAGCCTGGTCTGTACCGTGAAGGACAGTGGGGCATTCGTATTGAAAATTTAATGGTCAATACGCGTGTTGCTAATCCAGCCGAAACTGCGTTTGGTGATTTCTTAAACTTTGAAACTTTAACCTATTGTCCAATTGACACCCGTTTGATTGAACCGGCATTATTAACGCAAATTGAAAAAGACTGGTTAAATAGCTATCATCGCCAAGTGTATAGCGAGCTGAATAGCCGCGTAACCGGTGCAGCGCTTGCATGGCTGACTGAACGTACTCAAGCGATATAAAACTGGTTTAGATAAATCGTATTAATTAATCCCTAAACAATAAAAAGCACCGGATAAATCACTTATCCGGTGCTTTTTTATGCGTTATATCGTTATAGACTGAATAATCAGATACTGAATAGTAAGAGTCTGATATTTTAAGATACTATTACTTATTATCGCTATTGCTCGCAATAGACGTTTGCTCACTCACTTGCTCGCTAAGTTTACGGCTTATCTCAGCGCGTAACCACGATTTTAAATCTTCAGACAATTGCGCCATTTGGTCACTTAAATAATCATCAATATGCATACCAAGCTCATGGATAAAGGCTTCATTGTCTTGGTTTAAAATCGGTGCATTAACTAAAGTGTCGGTAATAGGGGTAGGTTTTACGGTATCGGTGCTGGCATGCTGTTGCAAAGCCGATAGCACTTTGTCTTTATTACTATTGACCTGACCTTTACTGGGTTTTGATTGAATGGTCTCAGCCGTTTCTTCATCATTATGATTATTATCGTTTACAGTAGTTTGTGGTTCTTGTGTTGGCGCTGGTTCATAGGACTTTGCTAGTACTTGGCTGTCATCATCGCTGCCACTCTTAATCTCACTATCACTGTCATTAGAATTATTAGCATCATTATCATCAGTAGTAACTTGATTGCTCTGTATTTCTATTGCTGCGGCATCTTCTTTTTTCTGATCTTCTTCCTCTTGAGCCTTTTTTTCTTCTGCTTTTCTGTTGTCTTCTTTTTTGCTCTCTTCTACTAAACGTTGTTCATCAGCAAGTTTTTGCGCGTCAGCAACGGCTTTAGCAGCGGCTAACTCAGTATTATGAGCGTCATATAATAACTCTATATGTGCATCAAGGTCAGGTTCAATAAAGCTAAAGTCGGCAAGTTCGGTATCAGGTTGTAGCAAGGTATTGATGTCTGTCAATTCTTGTACAATCGCTGCCCGTACAAGCTTTGGTGCGTGCGTCCAATGCTGATAGAATTGATGAGAAAATGAGTAGCTTGACATGATATGTTCCATAAGGTTCCAAAAATTACCCCTTATCATACGCAAGTACAATAAGGGGCTGCAAGAGGACAAACGTAGCAACATTAAATCAATCTGACGTTAATAACGTTGCTAATTTTAAGAACGGTTTAACCTTGGTAATTTTAGAAGTTGTCTAAGCTTGAGTCCAACGGGCAAAAATTAAAGAACCATTGGTGCCACCAAAGCCAAAGCTATTTGACACGGCATAATTAAGATTACTGACGCGACGTGATGTATTGGCAACGTAATCTAGATTGCAATTGTCTTCAATATTATCAAGGTTAATGGTGGGCGGTATATGCTGATGTTGCAAGGCAAGTACGGAGAAGATGGCTTCAATACCACCGGCTGCACCCAATAAATGACCAGTCATAGACTTAGTAGAGCTGACTAAAATACTGTCTTTTACCGATTCAAATACCGTCTCAATCGCGATGGACTCAGCGACATCACCGGCTGGGGTGCTGGTACCATGGGCATTAACATAGCCCACAGCTGATGCCTCGATACCGGCATCATTAAGCGCATTTTGCATGGCTCGTGCTGCCCCATTACCGTCCTCTGGAGGGGAGGTAATGTGGCTCGCATCATCGCTCATACCAAAGCCGACGACTTCCGCCAGTATGGTCGCACCGCGCGCTTTAGCATGAGTCAGGCTCTCTAACACCATCACGCCGGCACCGTCACCTAATACAAAGCCATCACGGTCTTTGTCAAACGGGCGTGAAGCGCGAGTTGGCTCATCATTACGCGTAGACAACGCATGCATGGCACCAAAGCCTGCCATACCTAGCGGGCTTGAGCCTTTTTCACTGCCACCAGCAACCATCACATCTGCATCACCATAGGCAATCAGCCGCGCTGCTAAACCTATCGCATGCGTTGCGGTGGTGCACGCCGTCGCGGTTGCTAGGTTAGGACCTTTCAGTTTGTGCTTAATTGCTACCAATCCTGCTGCCATATTGGCAATGGAGCCAGGGATAATAAATGGTGAGACCTTTTTAGCGCCTTTATCACGCAGCATCGCGCAGCTGTCTTCGATGGTTTGAATTCCGCCAATACCTGAGCCGAGAATAATACCAAAACGTTCTTGATCAACATTCTGTACCGGCATATCTCCGGTACTTATTTCCTCAACAAAACCTGAGTCTTTCAACGCCATTGCCGTGGCAGCAACGGCATAATGCATAAACTCATCATAACGGCGCGCATCTTTAGCAGTCATATACTGCGTGGCATCAAAATCTTTTACCGTACCTGCAAACTGAGTGCGAAAATCCGTGGCGTCAAAATGCGTAATTGGCGAGATTCCGCTATCACCATTTAATAAGCGCGCCCACGTACTTTCAACGTCAAGTCCTAGCGAGGTAATCGCCCCCATGCCAGTGACCACCACACGCATATCATCCGAGCGCTCGTAGTGGTGCGGCTTGTGACGCGTCTTTTGTGGTGACGCTACGTTAGCAGGAGCTGCTTGCGCTGTCAGTGAATTGTTATGTTGGCTCATGCAATATATCCTATACTTTGCGGTCCTAAAGGAGGTCTTACGGATGTCGTACGGTCATTATGCAGTGCGGTACCATACGTTATTTATAACGTGATATTGTCTTTTTGGCAACCATTATAAAGCACATAAGTGCACGGCTGTAAACTTAATAGTCAACATTAATAACTTTGTTGCAGGGAGCTATAAGCAGATAATCATAATAAGTGCCGGTGCAGTCGTTTTGTTATGCAAAGTAACAGGCTAAATAAATGTCATGTTAAAAAATTACGCGAAGCAAACTTGTCCTAATACCACCTCTTTATGCGCGCCAGTTACCGCTGGCAAGTTACCCGTTTCGCCCATCAATGTTTGCCTGGCTAACCATGCAAATGCTACTGATTCGACCCAAGTTGGCGCAAGTCCCAAACTTGCAGTTGTGTCCACAAGGCAATGCGGTAAATGGGACTGCAGGCGCGTCATCAGATAGCTATTTAAAGCACCACCACCACAAACATAAACGGCATTGGCGTTCATACTGGTATCGTTATTAATAAAGGCGGAGATTTGATGGGCGGCACTAATTGTAGTAAGTTCAGTAAGGGTTGTTTGCACATCGGCTGCCGAATAGCGAACATTGGCAGCGGCTTGCTCGAATATCTGTAATTCTGCTTGTAACCACGCCATATTAAAATCTTCCCGTCCGGTACTTTTTGGATAGGGTTTGGCAAAAAACGGATGGGTTAATAATTGAGCAAGTAATGGTTCGATAATTTGTCCAGATGCAGCCCATGTACCGCCTGCATCATAGTTTTTATCCGTATGTAACGCTATCCACGCATCCAATAATAAATTGGCAGGACCGGTATCATAACCAACCACTTGCGAAATTTTAAGGTTATTCGTTGCTGGCAAGACCGCAATATTAGCAATACCGCCCAAATTAAGTAGCACGCGCGTGGTATCTGCTGTTGCAAATAGCGCTTGATGAAAAGCGGGAACCAGTGGCGCGCCTTGTCCACCGACCGCCATATCGCGGCGACGAAAGTCACTCACTACACTAATGCTCGTACGTTCAGCAATAATATTGGCATCGAGCAGTTGCAAGCTAAAGCCCATGTGCGGGCGATGGCGCACGGTTTGTCCATGACAGCCAATCGCCAACACGGATTCTGAAGCGATATTGGCTTGTTGTAATAAAGCATTCACCACCTCACTGGCAAATTCACCATAAGCTTTGCTTGCCCAACCGAACCAATCTAATTCACTGTTCGGCTCACCATCTTGGCTACTTGGTTCATCATTTTGCACGATTAATTGTTGCACGCCATTGGGCTGACACAATGCCAATAACACCTCGCGTAATCGTGGCGGAAAATCTTGGCTATAAGTCGCCACTAATTCCATTGGGGACTTGTTTGCATCAGTATTGTCATGAGTAAATCGACAAATGACTGCATCCATTCCGTCCAAACTGGTGCCCGACATCATGCCAATATATAAGCCCTCATCGAAACTTTCAAATACGGTTTGCTCAAGCACATCGGTCAGCGTGGCATATTCTGACGCACTATCTAAATCTGCAGCTGAATATAGCTCGTCATTATTTTGAGTATCATCACTAGGTATAGGGTTGGTCATGGCAATTTACCTTAAAAAACGCTAATATATCTGCCAAATTCTACCATTTTTTGTACGCCTTTAAGGTTCTAAACCTTTTAACGGGTTTAATAAATGCACAAAGACAATTTATAAGACAATGAAGAGACCACTATGACCGAGCATTCATACACCCTAGAAGAACAACTTGCCCTTATCCAACGTGGTACGCAAGAGATTTTATCAGAAGACGATTTGGTAAAAAAATTAAAACTAAACCGTCCTTTGCGTATCAAAGCGGGCTTTGACCCCACCGCGCCTGATTTACACTTAGGTCATACAGTGTTGATTAATAAGCTTAAGCATTTTCAAGACTTAGGTCATGAGATTTATTTTCTAATTGGCGACTATACCGCAAAAATCGGCGACCCTTCTGGTAAAAATGCCACCCGTCCACCATTGACCGATGAGCAAATCCAAGCCAATGCCAAGACGTACGCTGAGCAAGTCTTTAAGATTTTGGATAAAGAAAAAACCCGCATCGTCTTTAACTCTGAATGGTTTAAAGACATGTCAGCGGCAGATATGATTCAGCTTTCTAGCCAGTTGACTGTCTCACGTATGCTTGAGCGTGATGATTTCTCTAAACGCTATGCGGCGCAAACGCCCATCGCTATTCACGAGTTTTTATATCCTTTAGTACAAGGTTACGACTCAATCGCGCTAAAAGCTGACATCGAGCTTGGCGGTACGGATCAAACCTTTAACTTATTAATGGGTCGCACTCTACAAGGTCGCTACGGTCAAGAGCCACAAGTTTGTATCACTGTGCCGATTTTGGAAGGTTTAGATGGCGTTAATAAGATGTCTAAATCGCTGAATAACTATGTTGGCATTTATGATGCACCGGGCACCATGTATCAAAAATTATTGTCTATGCCAGACACCTTAATCCGTCGCTACTTTGAGTTTTTAAGCTTTAAGCCAATGGAAGAGGTCGAAGCGTTAATGGCAGAGATGGAAAACGGTCGCAACCCACAAGAAATCAAACGTATTCTAGCCGAAGAGTTGATTGAGCGTTTTCACGATGCCGATGCTGCTGCCAATGCGCACAAATCAGCAGGTAATGTATTAGCCGATGGCGAATTGCCAGTCGATTTACCTGAAGTGACGCTAGGTTCAGAAGGTCAAGACGCCTTATTTATCGCCCAAATCTTAAACCAAGCTGGACTTGCCAAAAACAGCTCATCCGCCAAAGACATGTTAAAACGTGGCGCGGTAAAAGTTGATGGCGACGTGGTTGATGGCGGTTTTAGCTTAACATCCGGACAAACGGTTGTGATTCAAGCAGGCAAAAAGGCATATGCAAAAGTAACAGTAGCTTAATCAATCTGCAAAACGTAGTGAGAAAAAGGTCGACTTTTAATTGTCGACCCTTTTTTAAATATGGATTAACAGAATTTTTAAAGTCAGGAGTTTGCTATGACCCAGTCAACTAAAAACACCATTCCCCAAGGCATCTACCAACATTATAAAGGCAATCTTTATCAAGTCCTACATACCGCTCATCACTCAGAAACTGAAGAATCGCTAGTCGTTTATCGCTGTCTGTACGGTGATTATGACGTTTGGGTACGCCCTTTAACCATGTTTACTGAAACGGCTTTGGTTGATAATAAAGAAATGCCAAGGTTTGCACTTATTAAAAAATTATCTGATTAAATTTTTATTTTATGATTTTTGAGCAAAAAAAAGCGACTGATGGAGTCGCTTTTTTGTATGTTCTAACTGCTAATGCTACTAAACATTATTTGCAGTTGATAAAGTCAAATAAAAACACCTAAGAGTTTTGCTTTGCAATCGTCAGCCCATTATAAGTTTGCGCAACAGGCATGACTTCCAAGCGATTGACGTTAATATGCGCAGGCGATTCAATGAGCCACAATAAAATATCGCCAATATCATCACCGGTCATGGTTTTAAAGCCCTGATAAACTTGAGCTGCTTTATCATCATCGCCATGATAGCGTACGTTTGAAAACTCAGTACCCGCCACATTACCCGGCTCAAGATTGGTTACCCGTACTTGCGTACCGACTAAATCCGCGCGCAAGTTTAAGCTAAATTGCTTCACAAATGCTTTCGTCGCCCCATAAACGTTGCCACCAAAATATGGCCAGCTACCCGCAATCGAGCCTACATTAATAATATAACCACTGTCGCGCGCCACCATAGCAGGCATTACCGCATGGGTCACTGACATGAGCCCTTTGATATTGGTATCAACCATCCGCGTCCAGTCATTAAGATCAGCTTCATGCGCAGGCTCTGTACCCAGCGCCAATCCCGCATTATTCACCAACACATCGATTTGCTTAAAGGCTTCTGGCAAATCAGCAATGATTTTTGGAATAGTTTCGGGTTGACTTACGTCCATCACCACGGGCAAAAACAACTCACCAAGGTCGTGTGCCAGCGCATTCAGTCTATCCAGTCGTCTCGCACAGCCGATTACCTGATGACCTTTAGCCACCAAACGCCTTGCCAATGCTTCACCGAATCCTGCGCTTGCCCCTGTAATCAATACGTTCATTGGTTATCCTTATAATCCTTGATAAGTGAATAATGACGGTTAACAACAACCTTTTTTAAGAAACTGTTATAAAATTATTATGAAATGGTTATGAGTTTATGATGAACTTACTACGACCTTGATGACTTTTTATTTTTAAAAATTTAACGCCTAATGTTGACCTTCTTTTTTACCGAAGATTTTATCGCCCGCATCACCAAGCCCTGGAATGATATAACCATGCTCATCCAAATGACTATCAAGTGCTGCGGTATAAATGGTCACATCAGGATGCGCCTCATTGACCAAACGCACACCTTCAGGTGCGGCAACCAAAACCAATGCCTTAATATTATTACAACCATGCTTTTTAAGCATATCAATGGTCGCCACCATCGAACCACCGGTCGCTAGCATTGGGTCAATAATCAATGCAGGGCGCTTGTCCATATGACTCACGAATTTTTCAAAAAACGGCACTGGTTCCAGCGTTTCTTCATCACGCTGCAAACCAACCACCGAGATTTTTGCCGTTGGAATCATATCGAGCACCCCATCGAGCATGCCAATACCAGCGCGCAAAATAGGCACGATGGTTACCGTCTTACCGATAATTTGCTCACCCGTGATTTCACCACACCAACCTTCCATCAAGAAGGTTTCAATTTCAAAATCGCGGCTCGCCTCATAAGCCATCAAGCGGGCAAGCTCTTTGGTCAAGGTACGAAATTTATAAGTACTACAGTCCTTTTCGCGCATCAGGCTCAGTTTATGACGTACTAACGGATGGTCGATTACGTTAATCTTTAGGTCATTCATAAGTACTCTCTTGGTTTCGGTCTTAGGTTAGGCAGTAGTCACTTTGCAAAGTGATATCTTTATTAAAAGATAGCGATAACAAATCGTATCTTGACTGTACATGACAAGCTTTTATATTAGTAAGGGCATAAATGATAAGCTTAGCTAATAAGGTAATTGCTTTATAAAGTCATTATAGACATCGTTTACAATAACTATCATACCAAAAAAACCACTTTTCCGATGAAGAATATCATGACCAACACCTCAGCTAATTCTCACACAACATACATAAAACCTGTTAACGACTTCATATGGCAGCAAGCGCTACAAATCGATTCACCACATGATTTGCCACACGGTTCGCCACATATCGAAACCCATCCTTTTGGACCTGTGCTACCGCCAGATGCTACCGTCATGATGATGGGTAGTTTTCCGCCCACAGCAGATAAATGGGCAATGAGATTTCATTATCCCAACTTTCAAAATGACATGTGGCGTATTTATGGGCGCGTATTTTTTGACGATGCCGATTATTTTAGAGCAGGTAACGAAAAGCGCTTTGACCCTGAACGTATCCGCGCCTTTATGTTTGAGCGCGGCATCGCCTCTTGCCCGACCGTCGTCCAAGCGATTCGCGAAACCGGTAACGCCTCTGATAAAAATCTAACCGTCGTCACCACTATCGACTTAGATACTATCTTGCCGCAAGTTCCTAACGTAACATCTTTATTTACTACGGGCGGCAAAGCAACAGAAGTATTATTAAACCTATTGCATGAGCCACCTGCCAAATCAAAACAGCCCAAGACCAATCAAAGTATTGATTATCCTTATGAATATCATAATGCTGCTAATAATAAAGCAGGTAAGGTAAATGATTTAACCTTATATAGACTCCCTTCTACTTCCCGCGCTTACCCATTGGCACTAGATAAAAAAGTTGCTGCTTATAAAGACTTCTTCAAAAAGATAGGAAAGCTATAAACCAAGTGAGTTATAAAACGCTCAGCTATATAAGTGTATAAAACAAAACTAATAAGAAACATAGATAAATAATAGTAAATAAAGGACTGCTGATAATAATTAAAACTATTTTTGTCTCTAACGTATTGATAATTAACCAGTATCAATCATACTGTCAGATAAGACTAGAAATAGTATCTAGAATCTCTTGACACCCCTACCAAACTCTATATAATACGCCCCACAGCAAAGGAAGCTAGGCGATAAGATAACAAACTTATCACTTAACGGCTTAAGT